>JAHDCQ010000376.1 GCA_020629845.1 Saprospiraceae bacterium
TTTGGTACGGATGTGCCAGAGAGTTTTTCATTAATTCAAGACGGCACAGAATTGACCATACGCGGCGATGGCAATGCAGGGCCGTGGGATGCACTTGGTTTCGATATTCGCAATCAAAATACATGGGAGTCTATTGATATTGACATCAGCGAGAACCATAAATTATTTATCAAAATCAAGTCGAGTGTACCGAATACCGCTTTCCGCATTGATGTGCAGGATATTGACGGATTCATTACCACACAAGGCTCTATCACGAAACTAGTAGATACCGAATATAGCGTAATAGAATACAACTATGTCGGCACTTACAATGACTTAGGCTTTGGCGGTACGCCTTGTACCGAAAATACTGCGCCCTGTCCTGTTGACCCGACGCGTATTGGTAGTTTGGTGTTCTATATCGAGCCAGGTGTTGGTGGCTTCTTGGGCGATTTGACGATTGATTATATTTCCTTTGGCAATTCTCTGGAAGACCCAGGTGATGGCCCACAGTTCATCTATGGTGACCACTTCAATAATAATATGACCGATTGGACGGCGGATGCGCCTGGCTTTATCGGTTCAGAAGAAGGCACAGAATGGACGATTACAGGTGATGGTACAGCAGGTCAGTTTTCAGCAATTGCGTATTCCTTGCATACAGAAGAAGGCGAGCCTTTGGTACTCGACCTTACGCCTGCAAAAAATAAGTTTTTCATCAAAGCTAAAGCAAGTACCGACCAAGTACCTTTACGCGTAGATGTGATTGATACCACAGGCTACATTACTTCGCTTGCAGGTTTGACGAAAGTCATCACAAGTGATTATGAGGTGTATGAATACGATTTTTCAGGTAATTTCTCCGATGGTGGTTATGGCGGCACGCCTTGTGAAGTTGGCCCTTGTAATGTAGATGGAACAGCAATAGAGACGGTGCTGCTTTATATTGACCCTGTGCAGGGCGGTTATGAAGGCACAGTTACTATTGATTTCCTTTCTTTTGGTCAAGAACTTGGCGAGGATGAAGTGATTGAACTTGGCCCAATTGGCATCATCAATTATAGCGACCAAATGGATGACAACACCAGTTTCTATGTCGCTGATATGGATGGTTTGGTGTCAAGTTTTGCTAGTGATACTTGGACAATTACAGGCGATGGCACAAGCGGCGCATTTTCACCCGTCGTGTATAGCTTGCATGATGATTTAGGCGAAGCAGAACGGGCGGATGTGGTTGGTAGCGGTAATATACTTTATGTACGCGCAAAAACCGACGCGGATGGTACGGTATTACGCATAGATGTTCAAGATGGCGAAGGTTATGTCTCTAATCTAAATGCCGTAGCGAATACACTTACAACGGAGTACGTAGTTTATGAGTACAATTACGAAAACTCCTATCAAGACGGCGGCTACGGTGGTTCGCCTTGTACTTCCGAAACTGCACCTTGTGATGTAGATGGACAGCGTATTGATAATTTGCAATTCTTCCTAAATCCAGGCACAGGCGCGTTTAGCGGCACGGTAGATATTGATTGGATTTCCTTCGGAGAAGTGCTGACGAATATTCAAGATTATAGCAAACTAAGCAGCCTTCGCGCATTTCCAAATCCAAGTTCGGATAAGGTCTTTTTGGATTTCTCCCTTGTGAATGCCGCAAATTTGAATATCAATGTCTATGATAATTTAGGACGTTTGGTGCTACGCGAATATCAAGGACAAGTTGCAGCAGGCGCATCGCAGCAAAGCGTGGATTTGAGCCAACTACAAGCAGGTATTTATTTCCTTCAACTACAAGCAGATGGAGCTAATGCAGGTACTTTGCGTGTAGTGAAAAAGTAAAATTCTTCACCCATTTTAAAGCATACTTACAAGTGGACGAGCGACTCCAAGCTCGCTTGTCCACTCTGTTTTTCTAATCTTTCGCCATGAAAAAAGCTTACCTACTTTCGTTCTTCCTCCTATTTAGCCTCCTTCTTACTGCCCAAGATGCCTATCACAGCACTTTACAAATGCAGTTGGCAGCGGAATACAACTTACCAGCCGCAGAATTTGCCATTGCCGATAATGAAGCAGACATCAATAATAGTTCCTATACTTGGTTTGCCAACCGAGCAGTGGAGGAATCCTCAGACACCGACTTTTCTCAAAAAATAGTATTGACCAGTACGCGTGTAGGCGCAAATCCCTGGGACGAAGGCTGGGGCGTGAAAAACAAAGCGCGTATTGCAGCAGGCGACAGAGTACTCATCGTATTTCAAGTGCGTTCGGTTGGTGGCACAGGCGATGTGAATGTAATGGCAGAAAATGCGACTACTTATGCCCAAGAAGTTTTCCTAACGCTGAATGTCTCGGAAACATGGACGACTTATTACATTCCTTTTCAGTCGAATAACACCTTCGGCCCAGACGGGATGCAATTTGGAATGCACTTAGCCAAGCGACTCCAAACCATAGAATTAGGCGGTTTCACCGTCTTGAATTATAAGCAAAATGTTGCCTTAGCAGATTTGCCCGATCTTACATACAGAAACCAATACGAAGGCTTTGAAGCCGATGCCCCCTGGCGCGCTACGGCTGCTGAACGCATTGAACAATTACGCAAAGCTCCACTAAATATTGAGGTAAAAGACAGCGACGGCAACCCAATTCCAAATGCAGTAATAGAAGTAGAAATGCAGCAACATGAATTTGGATTTGGAACAGCTATCACCGCGCAGCGTATCGCTGGCAATAATGGACAAAACAACATTTATCAATCTCGCATTTTGGATTTAGATGGACGCGGACATGGTTTCAATTGGGTGGTTTTTGAAAATGATTTGAAATGGCCAGCATGGGAAGATAATTGGTTTGTAAGCAATGCAGAAGCAGGAAATGCAGTGCAATGGGTAAAGGATCAAGGCTTGAAATTGCGCGGACATACGCTCGTGTGGCCAGGTTTGGATAATCTACCCAATGACATTTCACAAAACACGGGCAATCCTGATTATATCAAAAATCGGGTGTTCAATCATATGGAGGAAATCATGACCTACTTAGGTATTGAGGGCAATGTGGATGAGTGGGATGTCATCAATGAAACCGTGACAAATAGAAGTCTGCAAAATATTTTCGCGCGGGAAGAAGGCTACACCACAGGCCGCGAATTGTATGTGGAAATTTTCGAAAAAGCCAAAGAAATTGACTCCAATACAGGCTTATGGCTTAATGATTTCGTCACCATAACCGTAGGAAACACAGGCGGTGGACAGTACGATTCTTTGAAACTATACACACAAGAATTGATAGAAGCTGGTGCGCCTATAGACGGACTTGGTTTTCAAGGACATATTGGAGCTTCGCCGAATGGCATTCCTTCCGTACTCGCTACTTTTGATGATTTCTATGATAGTTTTGGTCTAAAAGCCAAAGTAACCGAATACGATATTGATGGTTCGGTGAGTGAAGAATTGGCTGCGAATTATCTCCGCGATTTTATGACCGCTACTTTCAGTCATCCTAGCATGGACGGTTTCCTAATGTGGAGTTTTTGGGACGGTGCAGCTTGGCGCGAAGGCAATAACCTATTCCGCAGAGATTGGAGTAGAACGCCTGCCGCAGATATGTTCACCGATTTGGTTTTCAATCAATGGTGGACAGACGAAACCCTAATGAGCGATGAAAATGGACAAATCCAACTCAATGCTTTCAAAGGTGACTATGAAATTCGCTATGAATGCGATGGTGTTATGGTCAGCGAAATGCTAAGCCTTAGCGAAGCAGCAGATTTGACGATTAATTGTGATAATATCGCGACGAGTACCGACAATCTACAAGCATCGGAATTGAAAATTTATCCAAATCCTGCGCAGCAATCCCTTACTTTAGAACGTGTAACTTCCGCGCCTGCAATGGTTCGACTGATGGATATGCACGGGCGTGTTATTTTGGAAAAACGTATATCTAGTGATTTAGAAAAACTGGATTTGGATGTGGCGAAGGGTGTTTATATGCTGGAGGTTTTTGAGGACGTGAGTGTGACTAGACAGAAGGTGATTCTGAATTAATCTGCCTAAAATTGGATTTAGACGCTGACGAGAGTCAGCGTCTGAATCTTAATGTAGCTTTACAAGCTAAATTTTATGGGAATATTGATTTGCACTCGGACACAGCGACCTCTACAAGAACAACAATTTCTCCATTGGAGACCTTTCTTATTCATTAAGTGTATTACTCTTGCTGCTTCCTCTCCGCAGCCGCCACCTATATCGCGTACTGCTTCAATTTCACCGAGTTTTCCGTCTTTCTCTACGACAAATTTTACGACACAAGTACCTTCTATGCCTGCTTGTTTTGCGGCTTCAGGATATACGAGATTATCATAGATAAATTTATACATTTTCCTATCTGCACATTGCTTCTTTTCTGCATTTGTGCCTCCTATATCTTCGCAACCAGGGAAGCGCGGCATATTTTCCACTATCTTGAAAACCTCTTCCACTTTTGATTTCGGTGGTGGCGGCGGCGGAGGAGGAGGGGGCGGTGGTGCAAGCATTTTTGAAGCCGTATTGGACGCTGGTATGCTATCCATTTGAGCCATGCCATTATTCGCAAG
>JAHDCQ010000377.1 GCA_020629845.1 Saprospiraceae bacterium
CGCAATCATCAGAAATAGATAGCACATCATCACAGCTATTGCAGTCTCCATGAGTATTATCTATTTGCACAGCAAGCTTTGGTTTCCCGTCATCAAAGTAGTATTCACTTGCACCAAAAACAAAGGTTTCGCTAGAAGGAGTGCATAAAATAAGGGTATATTCTTTCTTTGCTGTAACACCTAAATCCAATTTTATAATATCCCCCAATTGATAGGTGCCATTTTGTTCAGCTAATAAACGTCCTTTTCTAGGTGCATTACTAGGGGTAATAGTACCTTCACTCCATAGGTTACTAGAACCTTCAAAAACTTGTATCAATCCACTTTCAGATGTTAGCCCTTCATAGGATAATGCTAATTCTACTTTTCTAATATCACCCACAATGTGTTCCGTACTAAATCGTAAATAGGAAACTTTGTTAGGACCAATCTGTATAGTAGGTTCATTGAGTACAGTCCCCACTTGTATAGTGCAGTCCTCTTCAGCTATGCGATTTATAGTATACATTCCACAAGGAGCATATATTTCTACTTGTACCTCAGCGGTTATTGCTTGTCCTGTAAGATCGAATATTAGCATACTCACCGTATATAGACCAGGAGTATTGAAAGTATGCGTGACGCTAGTTGTATTGGAAATAGTTGTTCCATCTCCCAAATTCCAGAAATAAGCAATAATAGGATTACTGGAACGAATATCACTAGCTTCAAAGCTAATACTTTCTCCAACTAATGCACAATCCACACTAGCGGATAAGCTCAATTCCATTTGCGCAACAAGTGCGGTATTAAATAGTAAAAAACAACTTAAAAGTAATGACTTTGTGTTCAAAAGTGTGACTTTCATAATACAATGCTTTTTTATAGAAGATAATAGGAAAGGAAGTAGAAAGTATAAACACATACTGGTTTTAGCGCACAAAATGTGCAGTTATAGCAAATTGGTATGGAAAATAGAAACGTGTGATAGTCAGATGTGAGGGTATATTTTCTCCTGCCTTTCTGATATTTGTGACATAAAGTTAGGATTTTTTTTGTATTAATCAAATTCTTTATTCGTAAATTGGGGAAAATTCTGCATGAATCTACTCGATTTTTTGTGCGAAAATCACCAAATCAGACTACTTAAACGAAACATTCAACTTCAATAGCAGACTTATGCATATGAATATACACTTTTCATCAAGATGCACTCAATGCATTTTACTCGTCCTATTTTTTCTCCCAAATTTGACCGCTAATACGCCTTTCAATAAAGGCGTAAATCTATCCGCTTGGTTTCAGGCAAATAGCACAGGTGAAATTATCTTCCGGAAATATACCAAACAGGATTTCATAGAAATACAGAGCCTCGGCGCAGATGTCATTCGCTTGCCTATCAATATGGAAGGCATGACCAATGGCGCACCCAATTATACCTTCGACCCCAACTTCCTTTGTATGCTCGATGAAGTAGTGACTTGGGCAGAAGACTTGGGTATCAAGCTTATTCTGGATAATCATACTTTTGCTGATTTTACGAACACGAGCGTGCTAGAAGATATGCTAAAGAAAATGTGGAATCAAATGGCAACACGCTATGAAAGTACCTCCACTTTGATTTACTATGAAATTCAGAATGAACCACATGACATTACGGATGCTGCTTGGAACGCCATTCAGCAAGCCGTAATTGACGAAATTCGGACAGTAGATACCAAACATAGCCTTATCATAGGCGGGGCGGGCTTCAACGGACTTTGGAACCTCGACCAAATGCCTATTTATACCGACCCCAATTTGATATACACTTTTCACTTTTATGAACCATTCTTATTCACGCATCAGGGAGCGACTTGGGTAACGCCTTCGCTCGATTTGCTAAGCGATATGCCGTTTCCGTATGTTGAAGCAAATATGCCTACACTCGATCCATTTTATACAGGCACTTGGATAGAATCTGCTTATAATGGCTACTCTACGGCTGGAACAGTAGCGAATATTCAATCCTTGCTTGATATTGTAGATAACTTTCAAAGTACACGCAATGTGCCCGTCTACTGTGGTGAATTTGGTGTTTACATCCCCAATAGCGATGATAGCGAACGGGTGTATTGGTACGAACAAACGCGTCAAAATTTAGAATCTAGAGCTATTCCCTGGACGATCTGGGACTATCGGGGTGGTTTCGGACTCTTTGAAGCAAATACCAATGAACTTTTTGAGCATGATGTCAATATTCCCCTTGTAAATGCACTTGGGCTAAACGCGCCTGCTCAAACGCCCTTTTCCATTCAGCCCGATGAAGAAGGACTCCTAATTTATGACGATTATTTGGGCGTTCGTATTGGCAATTCAAGCTATGGCGCAGGCACACGCGACTTCACGCACACCACCCAACCCGAAGCGGGCAAATTTTGTATTCAATGGAATAATGCGCCACAGTACACCACCACCTCTTTCGACTTTGCGCCCAATCGCGATTTTAGTCAATTAGTGGCGGATGGCTTCGCGCTTGAATTTGATGTACGAAGCAGTGTCGCCAATACAAGTTTTCAAGTACGCTTTGAAGATACGGATACAGGAGCAAGTGACCGTCCCTGGCGCATGAGTACGAATATTGATGCAACTATTGCCAGTTGGAATGGAGAATGGCAACATGTCCGCATTCCGCTAAGCGATTTTTTGGAAACTGGCGCGTATGAAGGCACATATTACCCACCAGCAGGCTTATTCGATTGGACAGCGATTGACCACTTGCGTATCGTGGCGGAGTTTGGTACACTTACAGCCATTAGTTTTGATAATATTGAAATAACAGCCAATATTTCTCTTTCGCCGAAGGTAATACTACAAGGCGCGTACGATGGAGTGGATATGGACATGGCACTAAACAGTATGCTTCCTAATACACATCCTTATACAACGGAGCATAGCGGTACAGAGTCCGTGACAACCATTCCCAATACGAATATTGTGGATTGGGTACTGGTAGAATTACGCTATCCTGCCGATGTAGTACAAGCTTCTCGTGCTGCTTTTTTGCGGAATGATGGTACAGTGGTAGATTTAGACGGCAGTTCGCCCATTTCCTTTGAGGGTTTAAAACGCTTAGATTACTATGTGGCCATACGGCATCGTAACCACTTAGGGGTGATGACAGATAATCTTGTTAACTTTATAGCTAACTAAAACTAGTAAAATAGTCGCTTACAACAGTTTGTAAGCGACTATTTTTTTTCATATTTGCCAAGCAAATACTAGAACTATGAATCGCTTAGAAAAAACAGTTCGCCGACTAGACAAATATCCTAGATGGGTATTGTCTAAAGCTATTGGAAATACGGTAAAATATACAGGAACTTCAGGTTGTTATTTTGAGGAAATGACACGCGACAAAGTCGTTGTGTCCATGAAAAACCGCAAGAAAGTCCGCAATCATATCGGGCAAATCCATGCGGCAGCTATGGTGCTACTTGCTGAAACGGCCACAGGCATGGTAGTAGGCATGAATCTACCAGATGACAAATTGCCCTTGATGAAGTCTATGGAAAACAAATTTGTACGACGTTCGCAAGGCGCGATGCGAGCAGAAGCCTGGCTGACGGAGGAACAAAAACAACAAATTCTAAGCGAAGAAAAAGGCGATGTAATAGTCAATGTAAAAGTCACCGACGAGAGTGGTGAAGAACCCATTATCTGCAAAATGTGTTGGGCATGGGTGCCTAAGAAAAAACGAACATAAGACATGGATAAATTTCTAGCAGCAGCCATAGCCGAAGCGCGAAAAGGCTACGAAGAAGGCGGCATACCAATTGGTTCGGTATTGGTACATAAAGGTAAAATCATAGGTCGCGGACATAATAAGCGGGTGCAAGAAGGCAGCGTAGTGCTACATGGCGAAATGGACGCGCTCGAAAATGCAGGACGGCAGCCAGCAAGTATCTATCGGGAATGTGTTATGTATACCACCCTTTCGCCTTGCTCGATGTGTTCAGGAACGATACTGCTCTATGGCATCCCCAAAGTAGTGATTGGTGAAAATCGGACATTCATGGGCGAAGAGGAACATTTGCGCTCGCGCGGTGTTGAAGTAGAAGTAGCAGATAACAAAGAATGCTACCAACTCATGCAGCAATTCATAGAAGAAAAGCCCACGCTTTGGAATGAAGATATAGGAGAATGAATAATAAATTTATATTAGAAATTATCTGGTGGATAGTGACGGCTATCATCGTGATAGGAGTGTTATATCCCATTACCTCTTCCATTGATTCCTATCCTTTTTTGGTATCTAATGCTATTGTGATAGCGGCTTTTGTTACGCTGGCCCGTTATATTTTCCTATTGCCATACACTTTCATACAAGGCAGACTATATCTGAAAGGTGCGCTAATTCTAATTAGTCCCATTATCATTTTCTTGCTGATGCAAGAAATTAACCAATTTCAAAACGGCATTGATGAAAAAGGTTGGAAAGCAGTTCTGGGCATCTCCCAACTTGAAACTTTAGAGACCTTATCCAATTACATCTACAGCGAATTTCTCTTCTTCGGAGTGGGAAGCGTTATTAGTGCGATTATTTTCCC
>JAHDCQ010000378.1 GCA_020629845.1 Saprospiraceae bacterium
AAAAAGTGCCGCATAAAAGGTATGGGGTTTTGAACACCCTACCCTGAAAGGGCGATATGATTAGAACAAAATAATATCATCCCTTCGGGATTACGCGATGATGCGAATAAATAAGCTATAATCATGCCGTCCCGATGGGACTTTTCAGACAATTTCAAATGTGTACATACGATAGGAACAATAGGTTATATACTGAATAAGACTTACTCTAATTCAGTATATCAAACAAAATTAAGATGAAATATGCGCTATTTCTTTAAAACTTAGACCAGTTCCTCCCCTTATTCGATTTTCGTACATTTCATACTTCCTTTACCTATTCGCTTAGGGCCGCTTCCTAATTTTTTCTTACCTTCATCGCCAATTGATGATAACTTTGTAACATTCTACACCTACTCATAAAACAAATCATATCTTCTATGCAGTTAACATTCTATGGTCACGCTTGCTTCGGATTGGAAATGGGCGGCAAACATATATTAATTGATCCGTTCATTAGTCCTAACCCTCTAGCTGCAGCGATTGATGTAGATAGCATTCCTGCGGATTACATCTTGGTTTCACACGGACATCAAGATCATCTCGCAGATGTGGAGCGCATTGCGAAACGCACAGGCGCGCTCATCGTATCTAACTATGAGGTAACTTCTTGGTTTGGAGCAAAAGAATTAAAGGGGCATCCACTCAATCATGGCGGTAAAAAAAGCTTTGATTTCGGGACAGTAAAATATGTGAATGCTATCCACACGAGTAGTCTACCCGACGGCTCGAATGGTGGCGACCCTGGCGGTTTTGTGCTTTGGAATGACGATAGTTGTTTTTATTTCGCAGGCGATACAGCACTCACTATGGATATGAAGTTGCTTCCAATGACTTGCCCAAAGTTGGATTTTGCCATTTTACCCATTGGTGATAATTTCACGATGGGCTATGAAGATGCAGTGATAGCAAGTGACTTCATAGAATGCAATAAAATAGTAGGTTGTCATTATGACACCTTCGGTTATATAAAGATTGATACATCCGCAGCGCAAAAAACTTTTTCTGCTAAAGGAAAAGAATTAATTTTGCCTGCAATTGGAGAAACGCTGAATATATAAATTGAGAATTGAAAATTGAAAATGGATAATTGGGAATTAAATACATGATTTTCAAAAAATCCTCTTTACTCAAGCGTGTAAAATTTTCAATTTTTAATTCTCAATTTTCAATTTATAAATATGGGAAAAGTAGTTGCAATTGCAAATCAGAAAGGTGGCGTAGGAAAGACCACTACAGCGATTAACCTCTCTGCTTGTTTAGCTATTCTAGAAAAAAAAGTACTACTCATTGATTCCGACCCGCAGGCGAATAGCACTTCGGGCGTAGGTATTGATGCAGATGAGGTGGAATTGAGCATCTATGATTGTTTGGTGAATGATATTGACCCAAAAGAAGCAATTATAGAAACCGATACGCCTAATTTATCACTAATTGCGTCAAGCATTGACTTGGTAGGGGCAGAATTGGAATTGGTAAGTCGAGATAATCGAGAATATGTAATGCGAGAAGTCATCGAAAAAGTACGCGACGACTTTGACTACATTTTCATTGATTGCTTACCGTCGCTTGGTATTGTTACTGTAAATGCGCTTGCGGCAGCCGATTCCGTACTGATTCCGGTGCAATGTGAGTATTTCTCCCTAGAAGGACTAGGCAAGTTGCAGAATACCATCGCATTGGTAAAAAAGCAAATCAATAAAAAACTCGAAATCGAGGGTATTTTAATGTCCATGTATGACAAGCGACTCCGCCTAGCAAATGTAGTAGTGAACGAAGTACGCGAAGTCTTTCAAGAGAAGGTGTTTGATACCATTATCCATAGAAATTCTAAAATCGGGGAAGCACCCAATATGGGACAACCCGTAGTACTCTACGACGCAGCCAGCAAAGGCACGATTAACTTCTTGAATCTAGCGAAAGAATTTTTGATTAATAATAAAGATACTGTGCAGTTGAGTGCAGTTTAAATTTTGAGGTATTAGGCAGGAAGTATTAAGTGTTAGGTGCGCCTTTGCTTAATACCTGATACCTAATACCTAATACAAATCTATTCATGGCAAAAAGAAGCACAACAAAAAGAGGTGCAACAAAGAAACAACTAGGCAAAGGCATTGGTGCGTTGCTTAAAAATATAGAATCGGACATTGCCAGCAATAATGAAGAGGAGGTAAAGCAGGCCGTGAAGGAATTATCGAATGTAATAGCGATGATTCCGATTGAAGAGATTGAGCGCAATAACGAGCAACCACGTGTAGACTTTGATGAAGAAGCACTAGAAGAGTTGGCAACTTCCATCAAAGCTTTAGGCTTGATTCAGCCACTTACGGTGCGCCGTATGGCAGATAAGCAATACCAATTGATCTCTGGGGAACGTCGTTTTCGAGCATCGAAGCTAGTTGGCTTGAAGGAAGTACCTGCTTATATCCGTATAGCGAATGACCAAGAGATGCTAGAAATGGCATTAGTAGAGAACATTCAGCGTGAAAACTTAAATCCTATTGAAATCTCTACCACTTATCAACGCCTTAAAGACGAATGCAAATTAACGGATGCTAAACTTTCGGAACGCGTAGGTAAAAAACGTTCTACTATTACCAATTACTTGAGTTTGCTTGCCTTGCCACCTAAAATTCAGCAAGGACTAAAGGAACAAAAAATCACGACAGGGCACGGCAAAGCCTTGAAAAGTATTGATGATTTTGCCCTGCAAATTTCCTTATATAATCAGACCATTGATGAGGGACTTTCGGTACGCGCTTTAGAAGAGCAAGTACGTCGACTAAAGGAAGATACTGGGGCAAAACCTAAAGCAAGAAAACCCAAAATGCCTGACGGTTTTCTTGAAAAACAGAAGGATTTACGCGAGTTTTTAGGCGCGAAAGTCCAATTGAAAGTGAATAATGAAGGAAAGGGGCAAATTGTCATCCCATTCTCGAATGTAGAAGATTTCAACCGCCTTTTGGATGTGATTGATTTATAATTCAGACGGTATCCTTTCCTAAGAGCAGCCCAAGGGAAGGATACCATTGTTTTAATATCAAACCAACAAAGCCTGTGCTACATCCCGAATAACATCCAGCAAATAATCTACAGTCGCCTCCGTTTTCCGATGATTGATAAGGCAGGCGCGCAGCACAAATTCATCATTTAATTTAGTACCAGTAATGAACACCCGACCATCTTCCTCTAAAGCAGGGATAAGGCGCGTATTGATGTCTACGATCTCGCTTTCCTCTGTCAATGTGCCGAGATAGCGGAAGCAAGCAATCGCTAAATCGGAACGGGCTTTGAGTTCAAAATCGGGTGCTTTTTCCACCTCATCAGCTAGGTAGCGCGCTAGGTCAATGTCCTTTTGTATCATTTCCGTGATGCGTCGCGCACCATAGGCTTTGAAACTCATCCATACTTTTAGGGCTTTGGCATTGCGAGAGAGTTGAAAATAATGCTCATTGAAGTCGAGTCGCCCTTTATCTAGTTCAAAGGAAGTATCTAAGTAGTCTGCTTGCTTAAAATACGCACGACGCAGGGTTTTCCAATCGCGCACCAATAAGCAGCCCACTTCAAAGGGCTGATACAACCACTTATGAAAATCCGTAGCGATAGAATCTGCCAAATCCATGCCTACATATTTCGCTTTTGCCGAAGGTGCTGTTGCCGCCAAGCCGCCATACGCGCCATCAATATGAAACCAAAGTTTATACTTTTTAGCTAGTGCCGATAAAGCTACAAAATCATCAATCGCGCCTGTATTCACCGTGCCTGCATTGCCAATGATGCAAAAAGGATATAAATTCGCCTCCAAGTCGGCTAGAATTTGCGCTTCCAAGGCTTCCAGATTAATCGTGAAGTCAGGATTTGTCGCAATCTTTCGTAGATTATCTGTACCTATCCCTAGCGTATCTAGGCTTTTATCCACGCAGCCATGCACTTCTTTGGAGGCATACACAATGAAGGGCTTTTGTCCAAAAAGTCCCTTTTTGCGGATGTTGAGCTGCTCAAAAAACAGGTTGCGTGCCACCGTCAAGCCCGCTAAATTGGCTGCTGAACCACCACTCACTAGCACCCCACTTCTAAAATTTTGCAAACCTATCATTTCTGCCCCCCAGCAAGCGACGCGCTTTTCCATCTCACTGATAGCAGGCGCGAGGTGCCATTTGCCCACATTCTGATTGATAGTAGCTGCCAATTGCTCGGCGATAATCCCCATCTGCGTACCACCGCACACCACATAGGCGTACATATGCGGGCCAAGATTGCCTGTAGCCGTATTTAGCACCTTTTGCTGCACCTCCTCCAAAAGCTCAAAGCTATCCATACCCTCCTGCGGCACCACTTCATCAAACCAACTCGCTACTTCTTGTTGCGGATAAGCATGATAGGCTTTTTTAGTAGCTAAATCTTCGAATTGTTGCAGTACTAAGTCGCGGCTTTTATTGAGCAGTTGCTGAAAAACTGCGGGACTTGCATCTAGCGTGTGCTTCGTCATGGTATTCGATATATTCGTTTGCAGAAAATG
>JAHDCQ010000379.1 GCA_020629845.1 Saprospiraceae bacterium
AGGTAAGTTCGTTGTCATTTTTGAGAGCTATGAATAATCTAAAAGTATCCTACCTTTTATTAGTGTAAGATTAGAAGAGTATTTGGAGTATTCTCAGCAAGTAAGGGCTTCGGAAAAAAATAAACTACGTGAAATGAGGCAGGTATTTTTTTCATTCAACAAGGCATGAAAACCGCGCATAGCCGTAGCTACGTAAGGCTTTTCATAACGAAGTTGAATGAAAAAAGACCAACTCAGGCGCGTAGTTTATTTTTTTCCGAAGCCCTAAATACAAAGTACGAATTTTAAGACAAAGTTAAAAGTTAGTTTTTGTCACAAAAACCGATATTTTATTTCGTTTTTTGCTTTATCGCAGAACGGATTAGAATGTCACTATATCTAAATAAATCGTTACTTTAAACAAGAAGGCACATATGTACTTATCCGCTATATTGCGGACACGACTTTAGAAAAATTCTATTATGTCTCGGAATCCTTTCAAAGAGATAATGAATGAGGACATCCAGCGTTTCGACGCTTCCCATTCGGAAGGGATAAAAGAGAGCATCGAGCGAAAATTATCGACCGTAGCTTTGTTTACCAATCCCTTTAAAGTGCTTTCGCAGGCTAGTCCTACACTTTCGGAGGCTAAAGAGGAAGCGATCAAGTTGGGTATTCAACGTAGACTATCATCGTCTGCTGCTTTGGGGAATGCAGTTAGTTCCTATTTGGATGTGTGTGTGAGGTCCTTTTTTACCTTCAATGCAACGGTGCTGGATGGTGTTACGGAACAATTGCGTCTTACCAAAGGCAAGTCTATTGCGGCTATTAGTGTAAAAATTTATGAACTAATGGCGGCACAACGTATGACTTTGGGCAAACAAGTAGCAGATTGGCAAATAGATGGCATCTTTAAAGCATATCGTCCTATTCAATTTACCTTTGCACTTCCACTGAGTGAGGTATATGTGAAAGAGCGGGTGCCACAGGCTTTGGCTACGCTATTCCAGCAAATAGATGCCACAGAGTTTCGACTGCTGAAGGTACAAAAAGTGGCAGCAGGCTTCGCGCTTACTGTGGAGTTGCCAGAAAATAATGGGGCATATTTAATGCATACATATAATGCAACCGATTTTGCAGATTTGTATGTGGAAAATATACAAGTAGTAGAGAATCCAGTACAGGAGCTATTCCCTATTCCTTTTGAGAAAGAGGCGAAGCAACTTATTGCTGATATTGAAGCACTCTTAGATTTAGGTAAGCTAGAGGAAGCACTAAATAATTTTGTAGATTTTCTGTTTAGTCATCGCTTACAGCGTCCTCAGAGTCAGGCATTTAAGTTGCAGGGTAGTTATGCTTACATTAATAACAACCGAGCGCACTTATCTGCTGCTGCGATTGCTGCTGAAGAAGATGGTATCACACGTGCATTTCGTGCGTTGTTGAGTAGTCTATAAACCATTACTTGGCGAAGGCAACTAGCTATTGTCTTCGCTAAGTATTTGTACTTTCTGAATATTTTTAGCGAAAAAACCATCCATATCCTCTCCAATCTCAAAGCAGACCTTGTCCCCATCTTCTATTTCACTTAATACATGGCGTTCCCGAAAATGAAACTCTTCATGCGTAGCATCTACCCGAATGTAGCCATAGCCTTTGGAACGTATATAAAATTGTACAATTCCTTCTTGTTGCATAGCATTCAAAATTAACTAAAGTCTATTTCCGTATTGTCACCAATATTCAAACTCTGTCGGAAGCCTGTGATGGAGGTATCATTGCCGATAATGGAATTGCGGAGTACGGCTTCTTTGATGGATGCATAATCGCCTATAATGGATTCGCGGATAATCGCAGAACTAATGCTTGCATTATCTCCAATAGTGACATGCGGCCCAATGACGGAGTTCTTGATATTGCAATCTTTGCCTACCCGAATCGGGTGAATGAATACTGTATTTTCGTAAGTAGGCAATTCAATAGACGCATAGCCTTCGCGTTGGAGTAGGGTAGTGTTGGTTTCGATGAGTATCTCAGATTTGCCACAATCGTACCAGCTATCTACAGGTACAGCGGTGATCTTTGCTCCTTTTTCTACCATATACATGAGCGCGTCGGTAAGCGGAAATTCATTATCGCTACGTATGTCGTTCAACACTAAGTGATTCAGGGCTTCTACTAAGAGTGGTACTTCCTGAATTTTATAGAATCCCACCATTGCCATATTGGACTTTGGTATTTTAGGCTTCTCAATGAGGCGTTTTACTTGCCGATATTCATCGCATTCCACCACGCCAAATTTACCAGGTTCATCTACTGCCTGCACGCCTATGCAAGAGTGTGGCGAGTTCATGACTTTAGAAAAATCCGCATCAATAATGGTGTCGCCAAAGAAGATAAACACTTCATCTTCATGCTGAAATTGTTCGATAGCCGTCCAAATAGCATGTCCTGAGCCCTCGCGCGATTCTTGCAGCACATATTCCTGATGGATAGTAGGGTAGGTTTCTTCTACATAATTACGAATTTTCTCCCCTAAGTATCCTATTACAAATATAAAATCCTGCACCCCTAGCTCCAAAAGCTGGTCGATGATAAAAGAAATGATGGGTTTGCCCGCAACGGGAATCAGTGGCTTGGGGTGGGTATATGTCAATGGACGCAAATTTGTGCCTGCCCCTGCTACTGGGATAATCGCTTTCATAAACTGTCACTATTATAAGTATCAGGTACGAGGTATTACGTATTAGGTATTTTTATGCTGAATTATATGAGCTTGGACAGGAAAAATTGTTAAAGCACCTTACTTTTTATCTTATTCTGCTACCTAAGTATGAGTTCAATAATAAATGTTCAAATTTTCCTTAAGCGAAGCTAAACAAAGCGATATAACTTATTGGTCATTTCGCTTTGTTCAGCTTCGCAAATTTGAACACTTATTATTTCACACTTACTAATACGTTGTACCTAATACTTAATACTGAACTTGTTTGCATTGGGCAAGATACACTTTTTCGTACGGATTTGTGTGCATCTAGGTTTTATGAAGCCCCTAAAAATTATCCCGAATGTACTCTAAAATGCTTTGCATCTCGCGTTTCACGGGCTTTGAGCCATGAATGTAGTTATTATTCATAAAGCTAAACACTAGGGTCTTGCCAGTATTCGTCAATACATAGCCACTTAAACAATGCTTATTGCTTAATGTTCCTGTCTTTGCAAAAATATAGGGTGTTTTTCCTTCTTCATTGGCATACCAATCCTCAATAGTTCCTGATGCGCCACCTGCGGGTAGGATATTGAAGAGACGTGTTTCGGGTATTATTTCGTAAAGTTGCACGAGTAACTTTGCAATGGAACGTGGCGTAAATAGGTTGTAGCGCGATAAGCCTGAACCATCCACCCAAATGGCTTCATCAGGCAAGTCATTGAGGAGGCTTTCTTTAAAATAGTCAAGGGTACGTTCGGTATCTTGCACCCCAAATAGGCGATTGGAACAGACTAATAACAATTGTTCCGCGATGAAATTATCGCTTTCTTGCATCAAGCGTTGATAGATACTATCGGCAGGCACATTGCTATAAAAAGGCTGCACATTATCCACTAAAAAAGCTTCATCGAAGACGCTTACCCTGCGTTTTATAGTATCGCTTAATAAGCGCACAAACAGCTCATCCGAGTAATGGAAGGGAATAATACGCTCGTACTTAATGCGTCCTAGTGCGCGGGCATTGCAGCGAAAGGTATTGCTATTCCAATCGCGGTCGAAGATAGGCTTGCGATTGGGAAGTTTAGGGTCAAGGATGATTTTGTTGCCAAAATAAGCAGGGAATACTTCCACAAATGGCTGATTTCGTTCGTGTGTAAAGCGAATGACATTGCCATAAATTGGGAAAGGCGAACGCTCAGCTTGGAAGTAGTAATTATAGTCGTCCCAAGCCCAGCCGTCGCCGAAGCGTTGTTCTTTGAAATTATGTGCTGAAAAGTGTAGTTGCTTTTCTTGGTTTTGTAAAAATTGCACCACCGAACTATCCGAAGGCAAGTCGGCATTCAAAAAGGAAGGATCGCCCGTACCCCAAAAAATGAGACTCGTATCTGTTTGTTGATAGAGTAGGGTAGGGATGGAGTCGCCCAATACTTTTAGACTTGCATAGAGCGTGAATAGTTTGGTATTGGAAGCAGGCGTATAGTATTTATCCGCTTCGTGCTGCACTAGAAAGGTATCTTGCTCCATATCATACAAAGCAAAACCTGTAAAGATTTGACTGAATAGCTCAGATTCATCCAGTAGTTTTTCCACTTGTCGGATGTGCTTTTTCTTTTGGGCATATACCGTATTTAGGCTTAGGCATAATGCGCCCAAGCAGCATAGTTTTAGTAGTCGTAGCATTGCAAAATAGTCTTTTACTAGATATGAGATAGTAAATCGAGAAGTGAGGAAGGAATAGTAAGCTATTATGAATAGGCTGCTAAATTAGCTATAAAACCTGACTTTTTCAAGTAGGTATTACTCAAGCTATCGTTCTTTTCCACTTTCTTGTATATCTTGGGATAAAATGGGATTGATTTTTTAAGA
>JAHDCQ010000380.1 GCA_020629845.1 Saprospiraceae bacterium
TTATATTTTACAAGTTCCCTAAACACTTAAAATCAATATGCTCATATTAATTAAGGCTTACTAAACTTGGCAAATTTAGTAAGCCTTTTTACAGAACAAACAAGCACATCAAAATTTCAAATTACATGAAAAAATGCGTACAACGCTTTGTTTTTTGGGCTGCCTTTGTGATGGCGGCTACCTTTAGCGCAGATGCCTTAGCACAAGCCGCAGACTGCGACCCCGACAGCCCTAGTGTTCGGTACCGTAGTCGTGATTATTTCACAAATGCACCTATCGTACTTACAGATGTCCCTTACGGGACGGATGCTATCCAACTCATGGATATTTATCTGCCTCCTGCAGGCGATGCTGCTACTGACCGTCCTGTAATCGTTTGGGCGCACCCAGGTGGATTTATTAATGGAGAAAAAGACTCTGAGGGAGCTGTACTTTGGTGTACAGAAATGGCTAAAATGGGATATGTAGCCGTCAGTATCGCTTACCGTAAACGAATGGTAATTAATGTAACTGTAACAGGCCCTGCACAAGGAGTCGGTTCAGATGGTGGAGCCGTTCGAGCAGTATATTTAGCCATTCAAGATGCGCGTTCTGCTATACGTTATCTAAAAGCTAATGCTGGCACTTATGGCATTGACCCGAATAAAGTATTTATGGCAGGCAGTAGTGCTGGCGCAGTAATGGCAGCTAATGTAGCCTATGTAGAAACTGCCGAGCGTCCGTGGCCTACAACTGGAAGTATTTTCCCGCCACGTTCTAACCTTGGCTGCGTAGATTGTGGAGAATTTGCAATTGAAGATGATAGTAATTGGAATGGCGATATTGCTGCTGGCATGGTAAGTTGGGGTGGTCTAGAAGATTTTGATGATGGCGACGACATCCTAGATGTAATTGATGATGTGAATGACGCAGACGGTGATGGACAAATAGATACCGAACGCATGCTTTTCATGCACGGAGCCGATGATGATGTAGTACTACCGGGCAAGGGAAAACCCTTCTCTTCTTTTGGCCCTATTGTAGGTTTTTTATTGCCTAATTTATATGGAGCCTACTCTATACGGGAGCGACTAGATGCACTTGGAGCAAATGCCCCGCAATGGGAAGCACATGTACTTTGTAATGAAATCCATGAATTTGAATTAGACTATCAAGATGGTAGCAATGGTTACTTTGGCGCATCGGGTGTACCAGATGAGAACTTTGATTATTGGTTTCAAGAATCGGTTGACCACTTCTATCATGCGATAGACCCTGCCATGCCTGAAACAGGGCCAATCGAAACCATTGAAGATGATGGAAATGGAGATATTTTAAACACTTGTGATTCTTCCAGCAAAGGCACTTACGCTCCTACTGCCTATAGTACCTACCGCGTGACAAGTCCCAATGCTGGCTCTAGCTACTGCTGGGATATTACTAAAGGTGCCATCCTGACAGGACAAGGGACAGATGAAATCACGGTGCGTTGGGATGACTCGCCTTCGCAAGATGATGCGGTAGACCGCACAGGTACAGTACTTTGCTTTGAAACAACTACAAGCGGTGCTGTTGAAACCGTTTATAAAGCAAGTCATCATCTATCGCTTATTGTAGATGGCCCAACTACTGCACCAGCCGCTAACTTTACATCGGCAGCAGGAGCAGGAGTAGGACAAATAGACTTCACCGATGCATCTACTAATGCCAACCATCCAAGCGATACGTACGAATGGGATTTTGGCGATGGCACAAGCACCATTGGCACGGATGGCATGCCATCACACACCTACAATATGGTAGGCAATTATACCGTAAAACTCAAAGCCATGAATGAATGTGGCAACCGCTCTGACTTTGAAGAAACGGTTACAGTAGCAGGCGTTACCGTTTCGCCTAAGGTCTATCTACAAGGTCCATTCAATGGCACGGACATGAATGGCGATTTAGATGCAGCGACTTTACTGCCTGCTACAGAACCTTATACGACACTAGGCTTTGCAGGAATACAAAATGCTGGTACAGGCTTTGCCGCTTCTTTTGTACCAGGTGCAGGAGGCGATGTGATGGAAGATTGGGTACTAGTAGAACTGCGCGACCCTATGAGTCCTACAACTGTGGTGGCTTCAAGAGCAGCTATTCTACAAAAAGATGGCGATGTAGTAGATATTGATAATGCTTCTGCAGTAGGTTTTATCAATATTGCACCAGGTATGTATCACGTAGTAGTGCGTCACCGCAATCACTTAGGCGTGATGACTGGAATGCCAGTAAACTTAAATTAGAAGAATAGGTATAAAAGACTATAGAAGGCAGTAAAGCTTGACTTTGCTGCCTTCATTTCCCTTAGAATGCATTCAACTCCCAAACCTCTCCCCTCCCTTTAGTTTTGAAAAAGCCTAATGTACAATCAAACAATAGAGTACTATGAAAAAACATCAACTTTCAGTAGGCTGCCTACTAATTCTGGCAGTACTATTTACCACCAACACGCATGCACAATTTGCAGATTGCGACCCCGACAGTCCCAAAGAACGCTACCGTAGCCGCGACTTTTTTGCTGGCGCACCTATTATTCTCACGGATGTTCCTTATGGCACGAAGAATGAGCATAAAATAGATATTTATCTTCCACCAGTAGGTGATGCTGATACCAATCGTCCTGTCGCGCTTTGGGCGCATGGTGGCGGCTTTATCACAGGTAGCAAAACCGATGATGCCAGCGTACTGTGGTGTACCGAAATGGCAAAAATGGGCTATGTAGCCGTCAGCTTGGAATACCAACAAGAAATGCTCAATACTATTGCGGGAAGCTTGCTCATTATAGGAAGTGAAGGCGGCGCAATACGGGGTGTATATCGAGCTATACAGGATGCGCGTTCTGCAATTCGCTATTTAAAAGCCAATGCGAGCATGTATGGCATTGACGCGACTAAAATATTTTTTGCAGGTAGTAGTGCAGGCGGCATTCTAGCAACTAGTGTAGCTTATATGGCGGAAAACGAACGCCCTACCGCCACCAAACGCAATACCTTTTTGCTACCCGACCTCGGCTGTATTGATTGCGGCGCAGACGCAAGTGTGGACGATAGCACCTTCGATGGAGACATTATAGCAGGCGTAGGACTTTGGAGTGCCGTAGAAGATTTCGAGGATGGCGACGGCATTCTAGATGTCATAGATGATGCTACGGACGCGGACGGTGATGGGGAAACAGATACCGAACGCATGCTTTTCCTACATGGCATTGATGACCAAACCGTACTAGCAGATGTAGGTACGCCTTTCCAGACGCTTGGTGGCTTATCGGGAGCTTTATTGCCTGACTTATATGGTACGCTACCTATTCGTCAGCGTTTGGCATCGCTTGGCGCAGATGCTCCGCAATGGGAAGCCCACGTGCTTTGTGTCGAAGAACATGGCTTCCATATAGATGAACAAGATGGTGATAATGGCGACTTCGGAACAGGCGTACCTGACGAAAACTTTGACTATGTATTCAATGAAGCCACCGATCATTTCTATCATGCCCTCGACCCAAGTTTGCCACAGACAGGCGACCTACAAACCATCGTAGAAGATGCGAGTTTTGAGGCATTGGACAATTGCGACAATACGAGCAAAGGCACCTACGCGCCTACTGCATATAGCACCTATCGCGTAGAAAACCCTAATTCAAGCTCTAGTTACTGCTGGGACATTACGAAAGGAACAATTCTTTCGGGACAAGGCACACCTGAAATCACAGTACGCTGGAGCGATGCACCCAATGCAGCAGGCGCAGCCAATATCAATGATGCAGTAGAACGCTCTGGAACAGTACTTTGCTACGAAAGCACAATGAGTGGCGGTACGCAAACCATCTATAAAGCAAGCCAATTATTTACGCTTATCAATGATGGCCCTACTACTGCACCAGCCGCTAATTTTACGCAGACAGCAGGCGCAGGTGTAGGACAAATTGACTTTACCGATGCCTCTACGAATGCTAACCACCCGACGGATACCTACGAATGGGATTTTGGCGACGGCACATCCAGTATTGGCACAGATGCCACACCGTCGCATAACTATACTATGGTAGGTACGTATACAGTAAAACTTACTGCGATGAACCAATGCGGCAATCGTTCGGACTTTGAAACTACGGTAAATGTGGACGGCGTAACGGTCGCCCCTAAGGTATATCTGCAAGGCCCATTCAATGGCGCGGACATGAATACGGACTTAGACGCAGCTAGTCTGCTACCGACAAATGAACCTTATACAGCACTCGGCTTTGCAAGCTTGCAAAATGCGGGTACAGGCTTTGCCGCTTCCTTTGTGACTGGCGCAGGCGGCGACGTGACGACCGATTGGGTACTCGTAGAATTGCGTGATATGACCAATCCAAGTAGTGTAGTAGCGGCTAGAGCTGCTCTTTTACAAAAAGATGGCGATGTGGTGGATATTGATAATGCGTCGGCAGTGGGTTTTATCGGAGTCGCGCCGGGTATGTACCATATTGTAGTACGGCATCGCAATCATTTGGGTGTGATGACGGGCATGCCTGTATCTCTAAATTAGC
>JAHDCQ010000381.1 GCA_020629845.1 Saprospiraceae bacterium
TACCCATTTGAATTGTTCTTTTTCCTAGTCCAAGAAATACTGCTTGGTTTTAATCCATCGAATGATGAAATACAATAGCAAGCCTGTTGGCCCCAGCATGAATGTGAACAAGAGACAAGGAATGATGAACCAGTGCGAAATGTCATACTTCGCAGAATTTCGAAGAATGAAGTAGCCCGTCATCAAATCGAAAGCAAGATAATGTAGCCAGCCTACTAATACTGCCGCTTCTTTTGTAAAGAGGGACATTACGCCTTCCAAACTTCCAAAATCATTCAAGCTACTAAGATCCAGAGCCTGTGTCACGCCAAATACATATAAGGCTGATAGTATGGTGACGACTATGCCAACGGTAATGCGGCCTGTCCATTTCCAGCGTGGCGCGACGATTAGCAGTAGCCAATTCAATAGAGCAAGACTGTTACAAGCTTGAAAAATCTGTTCGTAATCCATCCTGTGTAATTTCGTTTTCGTATTCGGGCGCGGTTTTATTTTGTGCGAAAGCTGATTTTTGTTAGCGGATAATTTCCTATTATCCGCTAACTTATTGGTTTTCAAACACCCAATTTAGCTGCTAATGGGAAATTAGCAGCTAAATTGGAACTACGCACAAAATAAAATCGCGCCCTTTCGTATTCCGTCTAATGTGTTAATCTATTGTTTATCATGGGGTTATTGTTTTAATAGTTGTTGATATAACAGAAGATGAGTTCTTTGGTTTTGATTTTTTAAGTGGTAAAAGTGAAACAAAAGTCATTAATTTGTGACTTAGTACATGTAAAAGTATGGGATATATGAACTCATACCTATTCTTTCTAAGAACTTCACATCTATAAAGCTACAAAACTAGAACTACACTACTATCCTTCTCTTCCCTCTTTTTATTCAAAAAAATATTCAACATAAGCGGTGCTTATGTTAAATTGGTATTGCTGTATTCCTACATGAATAAGGATTAGATTCCTTTATTCTAGCTCTCGCTTTGTAAGAAATCATTCTACAACTAGTTTTAAATGAATCAATCATGAGAAGAATTGTATTTACCGTTATCTGTACATTCCTTATGGGGTGTAGTGCCCTGTTCGCCCAAGTTGCCTGTAGTGCTGGGGGTGGCACAATGACCGTCACGCCTGAGGGACCTTACAACACAAGAGATGGTATCACTACGGTTAGTGTATTAATTTCTACTACTACTGCTTTTGGAGGTAGTCCAGAACTGTCCGTAGGTGTTACTTCTACTTTAGCGACACCTACACTTACGATCGGAGGAGTGGGGGCAACGCAAACTGCTTCTGCCGAATTCACCGTTGGTGGTATAGGGTCAGGGGCAGATGTAGAAGTGGAATCTCCCTCTGGCTTAATTATTGACTTCTTTGATGGAGGTGCAAATGCTTGCAACGTCAGCGTTAGTGTGTTACCTGTAGAGTTAGTATTGTTTAAAGCTATAGGGCAGGAAGAAAATGTCATGCTTCGTTGGGAAACCGCAAGTGAGCAAGACAATGCAGGATTTGAGATAGAACGTAGTGTGGACGGACAAGATTGGGAAACACTTGATTTCGTGAAGGGCTTTGGTACTAGCTTGGAGGCTCAACGCTATAAATGGATGGATGATGCGCCAGCTTCAGGATTCAACTACTATCGCTTAAAGCAGATAGATTATGATGGTACCTATGGATATAGCGAAATCGTATTGGCGCAAAAGTCAAAGCAATACACCGAAGAGATTGCTGTATTTCCTAACCCTGTTGAGGATGTACTTTACTATGAGTTGGATGGCATAGAAGCCGAACAAAACATCTTTTTATATGATATATTTGGACAACTGATTCACCAAGAAGTGGGAGTTGTAACGAATACGATTGACCTAAATGATGTATCAAAAGGCATTTACTTTTTGGTGATTCATACGGAAATGGGTAAATATCGTCAACGTTTTGTAAAGCAGTAGCGAGCGACTATTGGCAGTTGGTTTCTATAAAAACTAACTGCCAATTACTACTTGCTACATGACTTGAATGTTTTCATAAAAGACCTTTTCTGTCAGTTCCGACCAAGCGGTGGCTTGCCGACGATAAGCCTGAAAAGAGTCATAAACCCGTTTAGCGAAGGGATCATCCGTTGTGATTTCAGCTACAATTTCTTTGGTGTAGCCGCGCAAGGTGTCTAGAATTTCTTTGGAGAAGGTGCGTATTTCTACATCAGCCTCGTTTTGAATAATAGATAGGTACTCTGCATTGCGTTTTTCGCCTTCATTGAGCATCCAATTGTTTATCCAAAGGCTTGCCACTCGTACAATTTCTTGTAGGTCGGGTGTCAGTTCTTCATACTTATCCTTATTGATAAAAAACTCAAGCATGGTGCCGGGTTCGTGCCAGCCTGGGGCATAATAGTATTTCGCTATCTGATGGAAGCCCATTTTATAATCGTGATATGGCCCTATCCATTCCGTTGCGTCTATCACTCCACGCTCCAAACCCGTATAAATTTCACTACCCGCCAGTAGTACGGGCGTTGCACCTGCCCGCTCTAGCACCTTGCCACCAAGCCCAGGCATTCGCATTTTCAGGCCTTGCAAATCATCAAGAGTATCAATAGCACGATTGAACCAGCCGCCCATCTGTACGCCTGTATTCCCTGCTGGAAACGGTACAAGATTATATTTTTCATAGAGTTCGCGCCATAGTTCCCAGCCACCGCCACTCAAGATCCAAGCATTCATCTGCTGGGCATTCATACCGAAAGGAACGCTTGCAAAAAACTGTGCCGCAGGTACTTTCCCTGCCCAATAGTAGGCACAACCATGCGCCATATCTGCTGCACCAGAGCGCACCGCATCAAAGCACTCTAAAGGAGGCACAAGTTCACCGCCACCAAATACTTTAATGTCCAAACGTCCACCGCTCATCCTACGCACCATATCTGCGAAAAGATTGCAACCTTCCCCTAAAATTGGAAAGTTAGGTGGCCAAGTCGTCACCATTTTCCAGTTATATACTTTGCCTGAAATTGCCCCTGTGCTATTGTTTTGCTGTGCAGATAAATCGCCCGAAATGGCACGTATCGTAATAGGCAGCGCGACTGTACCAACTGCTAATCCTCTGAAAAAATCTTTACGTTTCATAATCCTCATTTTAGAAGCCGTTTTAAAACCTCTAGTTGTCGTAGCTTACTGCCTCGCTTGCTTGGTCAGCGATTTCCACATTTCTATTAGCAACATTTTTGAATTGTACCTTGAGGCGATAGTTGCTACCTAAAGAAGACACCAATGGGCCAAGCATGGTATTCATTAGTTGTCCTGCTTCTTGTTTGGCATTATCGAAGACATTGCTTTTGCGCGCATCATCATGAAAAGCATCAGCAAGCAATTTCATATCTTTATTCAAGTCATCTGGATTGAGTTTACTCAACCATCCTACACTCAACTTATCGTAGCGTGGATAGACTTCTAGCGACAAAATTTCGGGTTCGGGCAAGGTAATCACCACAAAGCGGTTATTTTTATCTACTGCCAAATCAAACATTTTATTCAAATCAAAACCAACTTTGATGTAGCTAGTCGCTGATACCTCAATCGCTGTTTCGGAGACGGAAAAGCCCCAAATTTTGGTTTGTAAATTTCTGGAAATCGCTTTTGTATCTTTAATCTCTCGCGTGGCTAACTCCGCAATGGAATTTTCGACTCGTTGGTGGATTAAGTTCTTGGAGCGCGTAAAGTCATCAATGGCGGCACGTTCTTGCATCCGCTTTATAGTTGGGCGCAAACCTTCCGTAATGGCGACTCCACAAGGCGTTTCTACATTTGCTCCTTTGCCTGCCATACGTCCTCCGTGCGTATCTAATACGGCATATAGTACCGCATTCAGCATGAAGCAAGTATACTTGGAAGACACTTCATTCATGGCTTCTACCGCGTCGGTTATCTCTGTGCCATACCACGATTTGTAGCCGCGCGTAGTAGAATCTTGCAGCGTAATGAAGTCTCGATAATACATTTCCTGTATGCTCGGATGTTGCTTTTCGTACTCCAGCCGTGCCGCTATTTGCAAACTATCTGATAGTCCCATACGATCCGTAGTGTGATCTATCAAAGCCATATTGAACTGGTAAACTAAATCACTAAACTCGCGCTGATAGCGTTGCGGATTCGTGAGTATCCCCACCGCATTATCCATATCAATTTCCCCCTTAAACTCAACAGGACGATAGTTCAATTGAAACTCTTCTGGAATATTGGTGTAGGTTGCCTTATTTTTACCTAAACCAAAATCCAAGCCACCACCGCCAAATACGCGCATGAGCATGAGCATTCCACCCACGAAAATGGAAATAAAAAGGATAAACTTTAAAAAGCTTTGTAAAGGAGAGCCTACTATTTTTCGTGCAGTTGATTTTTGTTCTGCCATTTTATATCGTTTAGGAATGTTTAGGAAGAGCGGCTTTATGCATCCGCCATTCCTTAGACGTGTATGGGAGGTAAAAATAACATAATTTCGTAGGAGTATGAAAATGGAGAATTGAAAATGGAGAATTAAAAATTGAAAATTAG
>JAHDCQ010000382.1 GCA_020629845.1 Saprospiraceae bacterium
AATTGCTTTTTCGTACTCACCCGCTCATCCCAATTTTCGATATAACTGGCTACTTCATACACGCCCAAATAGTAGGTATCCAAGTTATTAGCATTCGCTAAAATACTCGGAAGTAACAAGGTCTCCTCTGCTTGCGTGACTGTTTCTTGGCGTGGCGAATCTTCCAGTGGATTCGGGAAGGCATAGAAACTAATCAGTTTATCACCTTCATACAGTACCGCAAACGCATCGAATGCAGGCGCGACGAGTAAAGGAAATGCTCCTGCTTGTTTATCGGCTCGAAGAAATTGCATCTTATCTTCCGTAAATCGGAAACGGGCGGCATAGTGGTGCCCACTCGTAGTTTCGTACTCTAGCGGACTATCGCTTTCTTCTTCCATAGTGTTTCCTTCGATTTGCTCGGGAGGGAGTTGTTCATTGCTAGTAGTGGTGCTTTTACGTGTTTCTGAACAGCTAAAAAGCAAGATAAATACGAGATAAGAAAGTATAGCTTGTTTCATGTTGAAAAAATTATGTTAGGATTGATAAGCGCGAAACATGAACGATTATTAAGCCATACCACAAGTAAATGATTTGGGCTTATCAATCGCTCCTTTGTCGCGCTTAATAATCCTAGCTAGTAAAATAAGTGTCAGGCAATGCCCCGAAGGACACCACCTGACGAAAGGATTGCTACACCCTGTATGATGCGTTTGATTTATAGATTTAGCGTAAATATTCAATGAGTGAATTATGAATGACTAAATGAGCGAATGAAGTTTAGAATTATTCACTCATTCAAAATTCACTCACTCACTCATTGAAAATTATTAATACCAACCATAATCGTGGTGCTTGAAGGCATGGATATAATCCTTATACATCGAATTCAAGTAAACGGCACTACTGCCTGGGCTGAGGTAGCCAAACCAATCACGATTATGAATAAAGAGTTGGTCTCTATAACCGCTTGGGCGGTCATCCACGATGAGTTTATCGCTTGAACCTAAATTCCAACCACCAATCCAGTCGCTTTGCTTGGTGTTAGCTCGTACACCTGAACCGTCAGAGAGTATCGTACCCAACCATTGCGTAGACCAATCGGCGGTGTTATAAACATAAAGATCGTCCTTTCTATCGCCATTGATGTCTGCCACATAGAACTTAT
Source organism: Saprospiraceae bacterium (assembly GCA_020629845.1). Lineage (GTDB taxonomy): Bacteria > Bacteroidota > Bacteroidia > Chitinophagales > Saprospiraceae > JAAUTG01. The sequence continues at coordinate 1,148 of JAHDCQ010000382.1, forward strand.
CATTATTACTCATATTCCAGTTTGGTAGGGCATCGTCATAGCGTTTGATATAGTTATATTTCGCACCATTCGACTTCAGCAATAACATATATTCCTTATTCCAATTGGTACCATTGAAGACATATAAATCGTCTTTACCATCGCCATTAATATCCCCAACATAGTATTTATCGCCTACTTTGCTCGTCCAGCCTGGTAAACTTTGGAAGTATTCACCTGACATAGTCAAGCCCGAACCGCTAGATTTATAGATGCGTGTAGTTTGTGTATTGCGCTTGAAAAGTACAAATTCCTCTTTCTTATCGCCATCAATATCAGCAATGTAGAGTTCGTCGCTATTGGTGATGTAGTTGCCTGGCAAGTACTTATCGTATCGCTTAGTATACGCTAATCCACTGCCTGTGGAACGCAACATCCCTACATAACCCTGATTCCAGTTGGTCGCATTGAATACGTAAATGTCATCTTTGCCATCGCCATTGAAATCGGCCAGGTAGAATCGGTCGCCGTCGCGCATAGACCAACTCGGTAGCGAATAATAGTATTTTTTCACGCACTCGAAACCTGTATTCGTTGATTTCAATAAACCTAAGCGACTATATTGTCCGTTGGGATAGAAGACCACCAAGTCGTCTTTGCCATCACCATTGAAGTCCCCAACATAGATTTTATCTTTTGAACTCACATACCATGTACCGCCTGGCCCTTTCACTTTCTTCGTAGTGGTATAGGAACTCTTCACTCTGCGGTGCGCGCCTGAACCCGTAAAGCCATCAGGTGTACCTACTTGATAGGCAGAAAGGTGGTTACCATAGTGCAGTAAGACATCGTTATAGTTAGAGCCTCCAAAGTTGCCTGTATATACTTTATTAAAGTTGTACTTACTACGTGCTTTATTACGCTTCCAAAATTCATCGTAAGAAGGCGGATTGAACAAGTTCCAATTGTTCCGCATCATGCTATTAGTTGTTGGGCGATAGATACAGTCTTCCTTATATACCGCTCCTTCGAAGTGTCCCGATTGGCTTACGTTATATTCAGATGGATTCCCTGTAGTGATCGTAGCGCGTGCAAATTTATTCCACTTGCTATTGTTCGCATTTTTATCCGCATTACGTGCCGCAGGATTTGAGCCAGAGAAGCAACCACTTCTGTCGTACTCATCTGCTAGTCCACCTACAGAGTGACCAAGTTCGTGCATCAATACATTATTAGAGGTTGTCTTCGTGATAGAAAGCACACGACCATAAGAGCAACCCCCGAAGCCCGATTCATTCAAAATCATCACTACATAATCCGCACCCGCTAAACCTACTGCGCTCAGAGCGTTATTGATACGCGTATCCGTATCGCTTGATTTAGACATCCAACAGCAGTTCCAACAACCCGAATAGCGAAAACGGAAAGCGGTATTTTTACCCGAATTGCTAGGCTTTCCACAGCTATCTCCATCATCATTGGTACAGGTTCTCAAAGAAACGCCTGAAGCCGCCGAATTCATATTTACACGGTACACATTGAAGGCATCTTGTAATTCGGAGAGTACATTATCTAAGCTTCCATTCTCGTGCGTGAACATGGCTTTGAAGTAATTGTCCACGCGGGTATTAAAGTCGTTTTGTTGGGAGGACGTAAAACCATCTCCCATAAATACGATGTCAAATTTTGAAGCAGTAGAACCATTTTGTAAGAGCGTTCTTTTGGTTTGTGCTGTTGCGAATAGGGTGCTAAAGCAACACAACAGCAATAAAATATTATTTTTCATTTTTCATTTAGTTTACTAAGAAGTCTTTTCTATTAGATGTGAGATTTTTAATGGATTAAAATCCTCAAATTCACAGCTTAAGACTTTTGTTTTCAATTTGTTTTGGCAAAAAATAATGCTGATTTTACTGGCGGCGAATCGTTTTGATTTTAGAAACATCTAGGGCTTTCGCACGGCTTACTACTTTCGCGCTGCGACTCAAATCTGTAGTACGCAATTGCTTCTTTTGGAATTTTTCTAGTACTGCATCTGATTGTGCTTTATCTATTTCTAAAAGCTGCACATTTAAGTTACGCGCAGTAGTGGCAGTAGCATATTTCTTTGGCATTTTTACCGTCACGAAGCCCTCTTCTTGCTCAAATGCGCCATGTCCTTCCGAATGTCCATTCGCAGGATCGAAGATAGAACGTGCCATTAAAGGACTCGCTACACTCTGCATAAATACCACATTGCTGCCGTCGCTGCCTGTTACTAGCATATCGCTATTGAGTGTTTGCTCTGCAGGATTGTACGCGCCTTTTTCCACAGAGGTGCTTACGGCTTCCATGCCTGCTTTCGTGACTTTGTAGGTGACTACTACATGTTCGCCACCGCTTTTTCTTGGCGTGTCTGCATCTGCGTCGCGCTTGAGTTTCTGCTCATCTGGCGATTCTTTTAGCTGTGCTGGACGAATACTATTCGACGCTTTCATACCTGCTGATGCCTTGAAACGAGGAGGTGTTTTTACTGCCAAATCCTGATTGGCTGCTTTTGGTGCAGCTTTAAATTGCTCCTTACCCACTAGCGATTCTGCGGAAGGAAGGCTCGGTAAGCCGCGCTTCGATCCCATTGCTTTGTTACCTACTTGCTCTGCTGCAACGCGCTTGGCTACTGTTTTTTGCTGTAGTTGCGCCTTTGTTGCTTGCTCTGGCACGCGATAAAAATAATGATATTTTGCTGGAATAAGTTTGGATAAAACATCATCCACAGGCTGGTCAGAGTAGCGACCTGATACCCGAAAATCCGTATTTAAATCTTTGATATAAAGATTAAAATCATACTTTTCTAAAGCTGCAATGACTTCCGAAATCGGCGTATTGCTTGCACTTACACTAAGGGTATGTTTTACTGGATTGTACTTCACAGACAAATTGACGCTTGCCTGTTGGCTAGTATAGGCATAGAATAGCCCTACACATAGCACGAATGACAGAAAGAACATAAGTTTTTTCATGACCATGTTTTAAAGTGATTTAAAAAATTGATAGACCAAGCAGGGAAAAGCCTGCTTACTTTTCTTGATGCCTTTTTTTGAAGTAGCTAATGTGTTTGTATGTTAGGCAACATACAAGAATAAATAAGACAATTTTAGGCTAGTTATTTATTCTTGTACATTGCCTTAAATGGCTGGAATTGATGTACGAAGCAAAAATGCTTTGTATTACTGTTATGTGTGTTGAGATTCAGAAATGTCCCACATTCGGTTAAAAAATTCGTTTTTTTGAATGGAGACCTGACCATAGTAGGAAGCTAGATATTTTCATTTGTTTTCTTGTTCTTTGATATTTTATGTAAAATTACGAAATAATTGCCTTCAATAGCAAGTGTTTCGAGTTAAAATTACGTTTCTAAAGGAAATGTTAAAATTTTT
>JAHDCQ010000383.1 GCA_020629845.1 Saprospiraceae bacterium
TTCGCGCGCTGCTAAGAGTTCTTTTCTGCGTGTATTAAATTGCTGGTGTAGTTCCACCAAAAATTGTAAGGCTTCGGGCGTGAGAATTTCGGTGTAATGTTCCTTAAATTCCCCTTTGATGTCGAGTCCGTCTATCTGGGGGTAGGTGTCAATTAGTAAAGCATCCATAATAGTGATGAGTTATAAGTTTTGAATTATGAGTGCGAACTATGTAATACTCATCACTTATCATTCATAGTTCATCACTCGTTTACGTCCACAATATGAGGCGATTTATTCAAAAAGCGGAAATTCCGCTAAAATTATTTTTCCTCAAAAATTGTATCTTTACGCTTGCAAAATGGCATTTTAGGAATAGAATTAGAACAATTATCAAAAAGCGGAAATTCCGCTAAATGTATGTTTTAAAGGACTTCGCGCATGATTGGACAGGACGAAATCATAAAACTCATCTTTGCTTTTAAGCTGAAATATCTACGATTGCAAAAGGGATTTTCGCTACAAGAATTGTCGGACGAAACGGGGCTTTCCACCTCCTATTTGCATGATATAGAGCGTGCGAAGAAGTATCCGAAGGTGAAAAAGATACAAGCCCTCGCCCAAGCTTTTGGCGTGGATTACAATTATATGGTGTCCACGCAATCCTCGAAGAAGATGCAGCCGATTGTAGATTTATTACAGTCCGATTTTTTCAAGGAATTTCCTTTGGATGCCTTTGGGATAAGCACCTATAAACTCTTTGAACTCTTCTCCAATACGCCCGACCGCGTGAATGCTTTTATCAGCACCATCACCAAAATTGCGCGCAATTATCAGCTCCGCAATGAGCATTTCTATTCGGCTGCGCTGCGTTCCTTTCAGGATATGCACGATAATTATTTCGAGGACATCGAAGCGGCAGTACAGGCTTTTCGTGCGGAATTTTCGGTGAAAACGATAGATACAAATACGCTCGAAACTTTACTCACACAGCAATACGACATACAGATAGATAGAACAAAACTCGCGCAGCAAGCCGCTTTGCAAGACCGCCGTTCCTATTATTCGGCAGGACAAAAGGTTTTGTTCTTGCATAAAAATCTAAGCGATGCCCAGCAGCGTTTTCTATTGGGGCGCGAATTGGCGTTTCAATATTTGGCTTTTGAAGAACGCCCCTATCTCACGCGCTTGGAACAGATTGATTCTTTTGAGGAATTGCTCAACAACTTCAAAGCCTCCTATTTTTCGGCGGCTTTGCTGATGGATGAACAGCAAGTACTCAACGATTTTCGCGCTTTTGCACAACTCCCAACTTGGCAACCCGAAGCCCTGCGCCAACTCATCGAAGACTACAAAGTAACGCCCGAAATGTTCCTACAACGCCTCACCAACCTCTTTGTAAAGCACTTCGATATACACGATGTTTTTTTCATTCGTCTTAGCACCTCCGATGAACTCAACCGCTTCGACATGACGAAGGAATTGCATCTTTCGCGCCTACACAATCCTTACGCCAATGAGCGCGAGGAACACTATTGCCGCCGTTGGGTGTCCATTAATATTTTGAAGAAATTGGCAGTCAGCAGCACACAAGGCGCGTTGGTAGATGCCCAAATCTCGCACTATTGGAATACCGAAAATCAATACCTCTGTCTTTCCATTGCGACGCCTGATTTTGATAATCCATCCAAATTTTCGAGTGTGACGGTGGGCTGCTTGGTGAATGAAAAACTACGCTCGCTCTTCCGCTTTCTCGGCGATCCAAAACTACCTACACGCATTGTGCATACCACCTGCGAACGTTGCGAAATCCCTGATTGTGAAGCACGTGTGGCTGCGCCTAAGACCATTGCTCGAAAGCGAAAACTGGAAGCGATTGAGGGGGCGATTGAGCGGTTAGAGGGCTGATAAATAGCTATTTGAAACGTTACATTTGAGTTATAACTTTAGTACTATAAGAGTGATTTTTCAAATAAGAAAAACATAGATGTAATGATTAAAACTGAATACAGTATTTCTCTACAACAAGGCTTTAAAAGACGAACTTTATTGACTAGTTCACACAAAGAATTGATAATTCTAGTACACCAAACAGGAGGAAGCATGTGGGTAGAATATAGGCTCGAAATTAAGCCCAATGATGGCTGTTTGTGTAATGTGTACATAGAAGATGATGCAAAGTATAATGAATATGGTAATTCGACATTAATACATGGAATTCATAATGGTATAGAGAAATTTATTGACCAGCTAAATAAAAGAGGAATCGGTTTGGGAGGAATAGATTTTTATATAGAGAACTTATCATACAGTATTACAGATACAAAACCAGCGGGCTACCAATATACATTGCTAAATACTTTAAAACGTTTAGAAAAAACAGACTTATTTAAAAAAGAAGTACTCCAAACGGAAAACCTAACAGACTTCTTCAAATCAAAAGCAATAATTCTTGATAGGATGAGAGATAGTTCTATTATGGGGGCAAAGGTACAACACATCTATGTACCTCGTATAGCAAAGCAAACTATTCAACTCACGCATAGGATTGAGATTGATTTATTTGATTTGAATCCGAAGGAGCGCGCATATCACATTGTATTGTCACCTAAACTGCATGATACTCGCAGAGGGTACTTAATAGATTTTGGGGTACAGGCAAATTTTGAAAAATCTGCTTACCACAGCCTTATAGGTTTATACGATCAACTCAATGAAGTCGTCAAAACGATACAAGATCTCGGCTATAATTTGAGTGGTTTTTATGTCTTAGTGATTCCAGATAGCCATGATGGAACGGTTTATCGTGAATCAAGTTTCGATTACATAAAATGGGCTATTTTGAATACCTTATTAGATAGTAGTTGCACAGAAATTCGGGAGGAGAATCTGTAATTACGCGCTGTTCAAGCTATGGCATAACTGCTAGGAATATCATAGCTAAGTTAATGACTTATATCGTTCGCCTTGAATTTTGTTTTTTCCTTTTCAAACGGGCTTTTCGATCACATTTTCGTTCTATGCGCTGTATTTTCTTGTTTATTTCTGCTTCTGTAAAGTGGTTTATTACTTCATTGGAAGTAAACCCACCCAGAACTTTATCGAATAGACAATTACAATACGTACCTATGTCATGACTATCCGAATAGGCTTTATACTTGTTAGTGTTTTCTAAGCTATTTCGGACATAGGCTAGACCCTTCGGGGAAACATCAAATACTTTTTCTGTTCCGATACTATTGATGTCATCAATGAAGCAGTTCATTAAAGTTTCAAGCAATTCTGTATGTTCTAAAATGTCATTTTGAGGATTGGAATTGCTCTCTTTCCACATCTCTGGATTTTCAACAAGAAAAACGATTAAGGCATCTGTGTGACAATTACAGACCTCTGTTAATGCTAACGATTCATTAAACATTTCATTGACGTTAGTCATGCAAGACCTATGGAAAGTATCATAATGCTCATTCCTCATCATTTGCGCTGCATATATAGGACAATCATAGAGTAATTTTTGGGAAATTCGATGTGGTAAATCGCCTAGAAGTTCAACCATCTTCTCTTGCTCTTCTTCGGAGAATGAACCCTCGCGACGAAAGAATGATTCAAACTTTTCGTATTTGCTTTCTACATTTATTGTTTCTAAACAACGCGTCTGTAATTCTGATGTATTAGGGTCTCTAACTCCATCTTGCATCATTTTGGAAGCGCAGTCGCAAATATCTTCTTCTATTTGCTTTGCCGTTGCTTCGTATTCTTTCAAGAAATTTTCGTAGTCATTTTGTGCCGTTGCAGTGGTAGATAAGGCAAGGCAGAACAGGATAAATACCTTTTTCATGTGAGTAATCATTTTATGTGAATTACACTTGATTTTTTCAAAGATAAGTTTTTGTAGGAAAAATAGGAAATTGAAGGTCTTTTATAGATTTTGGAGAATAAAATGAGCTTGTCTTTTATCGAAATTTTGGGTAACTTGTAATTTCAATTAAAAAATATGAATGCACTAGAATTAAAAGGTGGAATGATTGAGATGATAGCAGGCGTTCAAAACACGGATACGCTCCATCGTCTTTACTTGATGATACATCAAATTATTGCGGAAACGGAAGAGGCAGACAAAGCTCTTACGCCCAAACAAGAAGCGGTGCTAGAACAGGATTTATTAGCAAGCGAACAAGCAGAAAACCTTGTTTCCCATGAAGTCGCCCTCCAAAAAATGGCACGATGGTTAAATTAGTCAAGTGGAATAAGCGAGCTTTGGAGCAGTTGGAAAACACCGCTCAATACCTAGAAGACAATTATTCTAAAACTTCGGCTGACCAATTTGTACAGCAGGTTTTTGACCGCATTCGGGTACTCGAAAAATATCCCAATATTGGTAGAAAAGCTCCAAACCGAAAGACCGTTCGTTTTATTTTAGTGGGCAAAAATTTACGTCTTTACTATCGTCTACAAGGTAGTACACTTATCATTTCTAGCTTATTTGATACGCGGCAGGACAGAGGAAAAGATGTGCATCGTTGATGTAGAATGAAAATCTCCAACCAATGGTTGGAGA
>JAHDCQ010000384.1:0-2016 GCA_020629845.1 Saprospiraceae bacterium
TGTTCTTTAAAGCTTTCTTCTCCTACGGATACACTTAATACGCTCACATCATAGGTCACTTTTACCCACTCAGCAAGTGCTTGAAAAACAGGCTCTAAAGTTGCTTCACCCCGCTTAATTTGCTTGGCTTTTTTATAAAAATCTTTAGCATGGTATAGCATATCCATAGTGCAACAATTGTGTTTTTGTGTACTACAAATTTATGTGTAAAAATTTAGACTTGAAAATGCTATTTTTTAGCGTTATTTGCCGCCTAATTTTTTGTCTCTGTAAATTTCTAGCTGTTAAATAAATGCGCCAAGCTGGATTGATAAGCGCGAAGCGATTGTTAAGCCCAAATCAAGCAAATCGGCTTAACAATCGCTCCTTCGTCGCGCTTATCAATCCCGAATCAGCGGATTTTTTACAGAAGGAATTTTTTCATCTTTAAAATAAAAAAATCATGCAAAAAGCATTAAGCAGCATTGTCGCACTCGTTATTTTATGCGTTCCTTTATTAGCGCAGCGCACAATCACAGGCACAGTCATCAGCCAAAATGAGCCACTTATCGGAGCTACTATCGCCTATCTTGAAACAGGCACAATCAGCGACCTAGATGGCAATTTTAAACTAGAAAATGTACCTGACGAAGCCTTCACCATTAGCATTAGCTACACAGGCTATACTACTCAAAACCTGACCATCGAACCGAATCAATCCAATATTTCCATCGAACTCCAGCAAGACCCTTACCAACTACAGGATGTGTTAGTGACTGCCAACAAACGTCCTGAAACCATTCAAACGACACCTTTGGCTATCACGGCACTTTCTCCTGTGCAATTGAGGCGTTCAGGCGCGAAGCAATTCCGTGATTTTGCGGCAGGTATTCCAAATCTCTCCTTTGGCACACAAGGCAGTGACGGTGGCGGACGCTATTCAGGCGAAATTTCCATTCGTGGCATTTCAGGTATCAATACCACAGCCATGTATTTGGATGAAACGCCTCTACCAGAAAGCGTAACGCCCAACCTCATAGATGTAGCGCGCGTAGAAGTATTGAAAGGGCCGCAAGGTACATTGTACGGCTCGGCGACGATGGCAGGCGCAGTAAAGGTATTGACCAACAATCCCAATCCGAAACAAACAGAAGGCTCTATTGGACTATCCGCTTCGTCGGTGCAAGAGGGCGATTTCAACTATGGCGTACAGGGCGTATTCAATCAGCCATTGGGCGATAAAATAGCCTTGCGCGTATCGGGCTACTACGATTTTGAATCGGGGGTGTATGATAGAGTAGTCAATCCAAATGTGGAGATTATTAATAGCGAAACTCGCTTGACAGAAGACTTCTACGGCGACCCAATTGATGTAGCAACGGACGGCTGTGGCGGCTGCACACTAGAAGACAAAGACAATATTGACGATAAACGCAACTATGGTTTCAATGCCAGTTTAGGCTTTTATCCTACGGAAAATATAGCCATTATTCCGAAAGTCATTTATCAGCGTGAGCAAGGCGATGGCTATGATTTTGCAGAAGGAAGCGTGGATAATTTCACGCAAATCAGCAACACAGGCTTAGATGAAACCTTCGAGGATGAATGGACGCATTATAGTCTAGGCATCGAGGCGAAACTAGGCAGCGGTAAGCTCGTTTCTAGCACCTCTTATTTTGATAGATTATATAGCGAAGTGGAAGACGTGACCGACATCAACACGATATGGTGGCTAGAATACGAGGATGAAAGTATAGATGAGGGCGATGCAATTTGGGCAGATGATGTAGTGCGAAGCGTAGGCACACAATTGTTTCAACAAGAAGTGCGCTACGAATCGAATTTAGGTGGCAAATTTGACTTTTTGCTCGGCGCATTCTATCGCTCGGAGCAGCAAGATTGGCTCTACCTCGATGAGCGTCCAGGTATGGCAAGTTATTTGCTTTCGGATAATGCCTACGACCCCGAAGAATGCCCTGATTGCGGTTGGGACTATGACTATGTGATGGATAACTTAGACGCGCCCTGGTATCTGTA
>JAHDCQ010000384.1:2116-4527 GCA_020629845.1 Saprospiraceae bacterium
AATCGCCTAGTTTATGCGACCGTGGTGCGCGGTTTCCGCTTGGGCGATATTAACGAAAATCTCCCTTCTTTCTGCTTGGAAGAACTGGAAGAAGGCGATGGCAATTTCCCGCGCTTTTTCAATAGCGACTATGTATGGAATTATGAGCTAGGCTTCAAAAACACCTCTGCCGATGGGAAATTGATTACGAATGCTGCGGTCTTTCTCAATCAATGGGGCAACCTGCAACAGTATCGTTTCTTGGATTGTGGTTGGGGCTACACCAGCAATGTAGGCGCAGCACAAAGCACAGGCATAGAACTAGATGCGCGCCTAAAAGCAACAAAAGAGCTAGAAGTAAGCGCAGGCATTGGTCTACTAAACCCTGTCATCACAGAAGGTGGTGAATTTTTGGAAGCGGAAAAAGGGGACAATATCCTGTACAGTCCAACAATAACGGCTAATGCTGCGCTAAATTACTATAAGGACTTAGGCAACAAACGCGCCCTATACGCTACGGCAGGCGTACAGCATGTTGGAGAACGCTTTGGTACGTACTTTCCAGAAGAAGATACGGATAATGTCTATCCTGCTTATACTTTAGTGAATGCGCGCTTGGGCTTTCAAGTAGGCGCATTTGATATTGCTTTATTTGGGAATAACTTAACGGGCATTCAGGCAAATTTTGGAAACATTCAGTCTTTTGCAGGCAATGTACCTGACCGACCACGCTTTGCTACGAATCGCCCTCGGACGATTGGTTTAGAGGCGCGGGTGATATTTTAGAGATAAAAGAACATCCATTATAGCAGTCATAGTGTAAAAACTATGACTGCTATTTTTCTAAAATTTATAAGGTTGTATACATGAACATGAAAAACATAGCCATCATTATTATATATACATAGCCTTCTTCAAGAATAAAACCTTTCTCCTTATTCATAATCTTTGATTTAGTTTAGGGAGTTTTGGAAGCTCCCATATGATTGAACGAATTATAAATATAAAGCTACTCAAAACACCTAAACTATCCAAGTTGTAAACAAGTATTTTTGTGAATATAAATGATGCGAATAAAAAATGCATCGCTTATCACTCATAGCTCATCGCTCTCTAATACTCATGTTTCCCGCGTGTCCAACCTAACTTGCCGAGGTATTTTACGCCATCATCGGCTGCGGGTTCTTCGAGTTGTGTTCCCATGCTATCATTCCAGCGATTGAGATAGCCAAAAAGTGCCGTTACACCTAATATTTCTACGATTTCGCCATCATCCCAATGCTTACGCAAATTGGCAGCTATTTCATCATCTACCGCATTCGGTACGGAAGAAGCGGCAATAGCAAAGTCAAAGACCGCCCGTTCTGCTTCGCTGAAGGCAGGATAGGTTTTATATTCCCAAATATGATTCAGTTTATCCTCTTCCGAACCATAGCGCGCGGCTGCTCGTATAGCGTGGGCTTCGCAATAACGGCAACCTGCTGTTTTGCTAGATAGATACGCCAACAGTCGCTTCAAGGCACTAGTCACGCGGCCTTTATTTTCCATTACGGCTTGGTTCATCTCCAAAAACGCTTGGGCAATACGCGGGCGGTGCATCATGGTGAAGAGGCTGTTGGGCGTAAAGCCGAGGGTTTCTTCATAAAAAATCGCCATTTCTTCTGCTTCCTTATTCACATTTCTATCTAGTGGCGAGACGAGTGGTTGTTTCATATTCTTGCTTGTTTTACGCATATCAAATAAGGGACGAAAGTAAGGTCTTTTGCCAACTTGATGGAAGGATTAGCTTCATTTTACCCTTAGACTAAATTTTTTTCGATTTTTTTTGTCACACTCCCCTACTTCTGTCCTTATACTCTTGAACGATAGATAAAGTCTCAAAACATGTATTGCTCCAATTATAAGATACATGAATTCAGACTATAAAATGCCTTGATAATTATTTGTTCGAGAGAAAGAGTGTTTGCTCTTTCTCTTTTTTTTTGCAATGCCCATATTTTTTTAACATTGGTTAAAGTCAAATCCATAATCTTTTCAAATTCATTATTTATTTTGAGCTTCAATAAAAAATACTACATTTACAGTATTGGAAAATCAATCTATTGGTATAATGTATTTAATTGAATTTCCTAAAATCAGAAAAATAACAAAAAGAGAACCTAACAACCTTTTGTAGTTCCTCTTATTTTCTTTCTAAAAGAGGAAGCAAAATCATGTTAGTAATTTTGCATTCTTCTTTTTCGTGAACAGTTTATCTGTTACTCCATTGCTATGCATTTTATTTAACTTCGGGGAAAAGGTATTATTCACCTTTCAAGATACTTTATTTGTACACTTGAGAGGCTAGACCATTATCTATTCCGCTTAAAATTATTGTTTTATGAATACCGTATTTTTAAAACTTCAACCCCAATCTATTCTTTTAAAAAAAG
>JAHDCQ010000385.1:0-1720 GCA_020629845.1 Saprospiraceae bacterium
CGAAAACCATAATAAGCAGGCTTGCGTTCCAATTCATCATCATAAATCGTCGGCCAATCCATCAGCTTAAAGAAGGGACGCACCCAAGTATCTCTATCCGTGAAATCCCAAAAGGTGATGCCATATTGCTGCGCTTTCGGTATGTATTTGCGATACATAAGCACTACTTGCTTGTATTTTTCCGCTTGTGCTTGGAGCAATTCAGGTGTGAGGCGAATAATTTGTTGCTCTCCCCCACCCTTGCTATCGTCGTGTTTATTGAAGATAATATCCAACTCAGAGATATGGATTTTTAAGCCCGTTTCGGCGGCTTTTTGTAGCGCGTAAGCAATGCTTTCATTTGGCGTGTCCATACGAAGGTGCATCTGAAAGCCCAAGCCTGTGATAGGCGTTCCTTGTGCTTTTAGTTCTTCCACCATGCGAAGTACCGCGTGGAGTTTGGCAGTATCGCGCTCAATATTGAAATCATTATAAAAAAGGTCTGCCTCTGGGTCAGCACGGTGCGCGACATGGAAGGCTCTCGCAATATATTCCTTGCCAAGCGTATTATACCAAAAGGTTTTTCGGTAGGCACCGCCTGCGCTTTCAAAGGCTTCATTCACCACATCCCAAGCCGCTACCTTTCCGCGATAGCGACTCACTACACGATAAATATACTCTTGCAAAAAGCGATTCGCCCAAGCCTCGCCTTTTTCTTCTGTTTCCTTTTCTATCCATTCTGGTAAGCCAAAATGCCAGAGCAAAGCGTGTCCAAAAAGACGTTGTTCATTGCGCGCACAGAAAGCAACAATGCTATCTATTTTTTTCCAGCGATACTGATTTTTCTTTGGGATAATGGAGTACATTTTCATGTCATTCGTAGAGCTAATACTATTGAACTCTTGCTCGGCAATGGCGCGGAGTTTTTCGTCAGTCAGTATTTTACTAATATCAATCGCGCCACCGATAGGGAAATCGGCGACATCCTTTAAGCCTTGTTCATCGAGACTTTGTCCAGATGCCTGAGCTTGAATATCTAGTGGCGTTTGTGCAAAAAGGTTTGCAGCAATCAATAGAAAGCAAAGTGTGGGAATGTATCTGTTAATCATCGTTTTTGGGAATAAAAATACAACATTTCCTAGCAGCTTTTGCCTGCCAAATCTAGCATTTTAGAGACCTCTAAAATCTAACCCACAAAATCCAAAAGTTGCCTTACAATAGCCTTGCGCTGCGCTACCAAATCATCAATCAACTCCTGCGGCTTGCGGTTGAGACGGAGGCATTTCCAGACGAAACGGACCCAATTAGCGTAATGCCAAGCAAACAAGCCTGTCGGAATAAGCGAAATGACATACAGCAGCGTCACCCACCACAAGCCTACAAAATAATGTAGCACAAATGCTTGCAAAGCATAGAAAAATGGGAAAATTAGCAAGCCCGTTGCCATGCGTACCGTAGCACGATAACCGATGTATTTGGTTCTGCGGCGAGCTATAAACTCAGGGACGAAGGAAGGCAGCATATTATTCACAAAGCCATACAGAAACAGCGGGAAAGCAATCAAAATCCACATCCTATCCATGAACTTCATAAAGCCTGAAACGGCATAATATCGCTGTACGGCACGGTCGGTGATTTTTTCTTTTTTTAGGATGCTAAAATAGTCATCTACATCTTTATGGAGTTGAGGATTTTCCTTTGCTTGTATTTGTTTTAGGATATTTTTGGAGCGATAAAAATC
>JAHDCQ010000385.1:1820-4524 GCA_020629845.1 Saprospiraceae bacterium
TCAGGTGCTTCATAATTCAGTCCAATGGGAAGGATTTGCAAACCCAATTCAAAGTCCTTTTCTGCCTCTGCCAGCAATGCCATTCTTGCCGCGCCCGTCTTAATACTCAGCCAATGTCGCCCCCAATAGCTACCGCCTTCAGGTGCAATCCACATGCAGCCGCCACCGACTAAAAACTCTATCACCCGTAAAAAAGAAGCGCGATTGCTCACAGGTTTGCGCGTCTCGGTATTTTGGTCAGAAATACGCTTAATGGGAATGCAGTACATCGTACTATAAAACCAATTCCAAAAGCGCGTGACAAATAAGCCTGCATTTGCCAAAAAATAGACATCCACATCCACACGGGAAGCAGCATGTAAAGGATCCATCATCGTATTCGGATGACTACAAGCGATAATGGTAGGTCGCTTGATTTTGAGGTGTTCTTTATTGATAACAGAAGTTTTTGGATAGTAAATCCACAATAAGAGACGTACAATTACCCTTAAAAAAGCATAAAAAGGCGTTTTATGTTTAGTTGGCTTACTCATATTTAAATTAATCGCTTCTTTTGAGGTTTCAAGTAAGTATTTATAAAAATACGCTCAAAGGTAAAAAAAGCGTTCTTTGTTTTACTACTAGTTTTGAAAAGGAAGGATGAATTGACCAAACCATTAGCTATTTTAATGAAACAGATTGGTTTGGATTGATAAGCGCGTAGCGATTATTAAGCCCCGAATCAAGCATTTAGGCTTATCAATCGCTCCTTCGTCACGCTTAATAATCCAGCTCATCCGATAAGAAAAATACACATCATGTTCAGATTATTGCCAGTTATCTTACTTTGCTTAGTTGCGTGCCAATCAGAAACCACTACCTCATCCAATACAACCGTGGAAGCGGCTACCGTACCGAAAGGCATCGTGCCAAAAGAAACGAAAGAAGAACTGCCTCAAGATACGTTTAGTCTAGATTATGTAATGGGCAAATTCGACCCTAGCAAACATCCTGATTTTGTACGCATCGAATCGAAATATGCGGATCGTGAAGGCTTGTTCCTGCGGAAAGATGCTTACAACTCCTTTAAGAAAATGCACGCTGCTGCCCAAGCTGATGGCATTAAGCTTGTGATTCGTTCCGCTACCCGCAATTTCAATTCCCAAAAGCGCATTTGGGAAGCAAAATGGACTGGCCAACGCAAAGTAGAAAATGGGGAAAACCTTGCCAAAACTACACCTATTGCTAGAGAGCGGGCTTTGAAGATATTGCGCTATAGTTCCATGCCAAGCACCTCGCGCCACCATTGGGGGACGGATATTGACCTCAATGCCTTCACGAATGATTACTTTGAAAAAGGGGATGGCAAAAAACTCTACGAATGGCTACAAGCGAATGGTTCGCTCTATGGCTACTGCCAGCCCTACACCGCTAAAAACGATGCACGGCCTGACGGCTATAATGAAGAAAAATGGCATTGGTCATACATTCCAATTGCTAAACAACTGAGTCGAAAAGCAGAAAAAGCCTTACAAAATGAAGCTATTACGGGCTTTAAAGGCGCAGAGAGTGCAACCGAAATTGATGTGGTGCGTAAGTACGTATTAGGCATCAATAAAGGATGTTTACATTAATCAAATTTGCTTCCCGAACTAGTATAATTTCGGGAAGCAAACTTCAAAAACCACTTTCTTTCCCATTTCGACCACTTACTAATAGACCACCGCCATTTTTACAGTCCCTTCTGATTTCTGCAACTTAAGCCTCTCCAAAACAGTATAATATATATATTAAAAAATACCGTTTAAAGGGTATGTTTTAGAGGCCGTAATAATTTACCTTTGTTTTGAAACATTTACGACCTAGTCATAGTATATAAAACCGATTCTGCTTGAGTAAAGTAAAGGTGAAATAATAAGTATTCAAATTTGCGAAACTCAACAAATCGAAATGACCAAAATGTCATATCGTTTTGTTTAGATTCGCTTAAGAAAAATTTGAATACTTATTATTGAACTACTCTAGGATGTTTCACCGACACATGAACTACATCTAGCTCAGACGAATCACAATCATGAAAAAATCATGGTAAGTTCGACAAATTTTCGATTTAAGTTAACAACAATTTTCACGCCTACATGCAAAGGCGGCTCAGGATCTAGCGTACAATCTGATTTAATAGATACCGCTAGTGACTCTCTTTTTACACCCTAAGTGTGAAATATTAAATTGATTATTTTCCATTTTTATTAAAATCAAAACGACTTGTAAATAGTGTGATTTTGATAAAAATGGAAAATCTGATAAGTCAATTTATTATTGAACTCATTTAATTACTAAAGCTGTTCTACAGGGCAAGTTTAGTATTCAAAACCAAACCGAATTTAAGTAGTAAATTTTTTGATTTTTAAAGATGAATCCCGTGGCTCATACATTTTTAATGCACCTTCCGTGTGTCGCAGCAGCGATATACTCTTCGGTATTACGGCCTGTATACTGGGGTTTTCTCTACTACAAATTTGGATTTTCTAAAGGTCTTAGCACTCAGGGCTATCTGCCTATGCTATGCCTATGTACTTCAAAACCACAAAAATTAATGGTGACGGTGGGGTAGATGTCACCGGAGCTCCCAATTGGAATATTGGTTGAAGGGGCTGATATTCTCTGTTTTTTGACTAGTAGCAGACTGATTGTAGCGAGCGAAGTCATTGGGGGCTCCCTTTTT
>JAHDCQ010000386.1 GCA_020629845.1 Saprospiraceae bacterium
ATAGCCTTTCCCTGAAAGTGGTCTATTTCTTGGATTATCTTTACTTGACGAAGAAAGGATAAATCCATCATTTTTACCATCAGTATCAAAGTGTAGCACTTACATTTTGGTGCTGATGTTTCTCATTTTTTAAGTGTAATATCAATCCATAAATATGACTTTCTCCCGAATTTCCTCCGCTCCTTGTCGAATAACAACAATGTAGAGTCCACTAGCAAAGCGACTCAAAGCTAATTGCTTATTGAATGGCTGCCCGATAAGGGTGGACCAACGTTTAGAAAAAATTAATCGTCCAGAAGCATCGTGTAGCTGCAAAATGACTTCTTCCGCTTTAGTTTGTTCCAGTTGAATATTTAGCGCACCTACCGTTGGATTTGGATAAAGTGCGTACGCCCGCGATTCTTTAAAATTGATATAAACGGCATTGGAAAATTCATGTATCCCATCGGCGCGTATAGCTTTGATACGGTAAATATTATCGCCTTGCAAAGGGGCAGTATCTAAGTAGCTATAGCTCCCCGAAGCCTCGGCGGTGACGCGTGCAATACGTTCATATAAGTAGGTATCGGTACGTTGAATTTCGTAGGCTACCACGCCTTCCTCTAGTGGGCTTTCCCAAGAAAGTGCTACGGCATTATCCTCTGTCTTCTCGGCTTTTATATGTAGAAATTGCACAAAGGCTTCACCACAATAAGGGAATAATTCGCGCTCATCGCTGCTACTGAGTCCATGTGCGTCGGTCACCGTTAGGCGTACGCGATACCAATAACTTTCTGCTTCGCAACCAATAGGATCAAGCAAAAAGGTGCTGCTGCGATCCGTGATTTTTGGGTCAGGATGAAAATGAGCATTATGATGCAAGAAGGTTTCCCACACATATTGCAATTCAGTTGCACTATGCTCTGCATCAGCAATATCGGCTTCTAGCGGTAATAGGGTAATGCCATTCATCGCATAAAACGCACCATTTTCAAAGCTGCTAATAGCGACTTTAGGCGGGGTATTATTGAGAGACACGATACGGGTTTCGCTTGCTGCATCTCCTAGCGAATCCGTTACCGTAAGTGTCACTTCAAAACTTGCAGCTTGCCCATTAGGAGCGGTGAACGTATGGCTTGGATTTGCTGATTCGCTGGTAGTACCATCGCCAAAATCCCAAGTATAACTTACTGGATAGCCTTTGGGTGCGTAGGAATTGCTTGCGTCAAATTCTACTGTTAGCGGACTCGTGCCGTAGTACTGATTAAGTTGTAAATCCACAATAGGTTTTGGGTTGCCACCATAGCAGATACGATGGACTTCATTGTCATAAATTTGGGTATAATAAATGCAACCATTCGTAGGGTTCATGCTTAAGTCAGTAATCCCCTTAGGCATTTCGTGGAAAGGCTCTATGCGTTGCAGTTTATTATTTTCATCGAAATAAAAGGCTTTTATCCAACCTACTAAATCTGCTACGAAGAGTGCATTTTCATACTTTTCTGGGAAGTTACCATTTTTATAAATAAAGCCAGGTACGCTGCTATAGCCTCCAAAATCATCCCCTTCCACCGCACTCGCTTCATCTAGTATAGAAAACGGTTTGAGTTCGCCTGCTGCATTAAAATTCGGAATAATAGCACGATTGGGTTTATTCCATTCCGCATTGCTCCAAGCCGTAGCCGGTGGGCGATGCTCAAAGGTGGTGATGGAATTTGGCAATAATTCACTATCGTCACAAGGGTTCGTAAAAATAGATACGCCTTGTTCGGTAGGCTGTCGAATCAATTGTCCGAAAGTCAAGAATTCCTGTGTGCATCCATTCACTCCAAACAAGGGATTCGGACTTTCAGGGTTAGGCTGTGCGTAAATTTCAAATTCCCAGCGTCCTTCCATACCCTCATAAGCTGGCCAGCCAAAGCATTGCCCGCCTTCGGTTGCTACATTGAGTTCTTCCCACGAGCCTGCACCCACATCACCAATATAGAGCGTACCTACATCACCTTCTTCTGGAAAATGTGCGCCAGCTTCCGTATCCAATACAAAGCGGAAGGGATTGCGAAGCCCTGTTAGCCATACCCGCGAAGCATCTGCACGAGCCGCACCTGTTTGAAAATACGGATTGCTGGGCAGTCCATCACCAGTTTCGGCATCTATACGGAGTACTTTGCCATTCATGCTATGGAGCATTAAGGCACGGAAAGAACCAAGATTTTGCCCCTCGTCCAGTATGCCGTCAGCTAAGGCTTGTGCGAAATAGGTGCGATCGTGACTGCCTTTATCTGCACTTTCATACGCTCCCGAATCACCACAGGAAATAAGCAAAGTACCATCCTTAGCCATAGCAATATCGCCTACACCATGAGAAATCATTAGGATTGGAATGCCATCCGAAAAATCCGTACCGAGCAGTACTTTTCTGCTTTCAGGCAGCACTTTTTTGAAATCTGAAGCGGGATCGGCAGTATAGCGTGTCACACGTCCAATAGTGGCTTCCGCTTCTATGGTCGCATTGGGGTTGTAGTCCGCTGTACCGTAATACAGTACATGATGGCGATCGGCGACGTAAAGTAGATATACATAGCCATTTTCTAAAAAATTATTATCCAATGCCACTCCTACTAGCCCGTGATCTTTCCAGTTGAGTACTTCTTCTGAAATATCCAAAAATGGTTCGCTTTCTAGTTCACCATCAGCATCAAATAGCCACACCTTGCCTTCTTGTGACCACAAGTAGCCTTGCCCTCGCTCATCAAAGAGGACACCTACAGGCCGATCAAAATCTTTGATAATGGTTTCATCATAAAAATCACTTGGGAGTTGCGCCAGCATATTGGTGCAATACCAACAACATAGGAAGAGTAGACTTATAATTCGCATCAGTAGTCGGATTGTGAATTACAAATTTACTAAACTCTAAGCTTCAAGGAATCTCTTGAGTGACAAAAAGCAAGCAATATGCTATTTTTTGATATTTCTATGATAGGGAGAGCAGGCAACTTTTGGCGGATAGCCTCATGTGAGCAATATGGCGTTTTTATAAGTGCGAATCAATACATTATACGTTGATTCGCACTTCACGAGCGCAATTCTATTTTGTGCGTAGTTCCAATTTAGCGGCTAATTTCCCATTAGCTGCTAAATTGGGTGCTTGAAAACCAATAAGGATTGTGTACAAAATAAGTTCGTAATTTATACTGCTTCTTTTGTCCCTATTTTCACTTTGGAACTAGTCACTTATCTAGATAAACTCCTATTTCCAAAGCAAAAATAAGAACAAAACTAGCTACTCTAAATTTACGAACTTATTTCATACACAATCCTAAGTTAGCGGATAATAGGAAATTATCCGCTAACAAAAATCAGCTTTCGCACAAAATAAAATCGCGCCCCACTTTACTTCACTTTACTCAACTCATATCTATAAATCCAACTTAATTGAGACTCGCATTAATCTTTTCAATCATTTCTTGTACATGCTCATTCTTAGGTTCCAGTTCGAGGGCTTTCTCATAGCAAGCAAGTGCATTTTCTTTGTCTTCTAATTCAAAATATAATTCTCCAAGACTATCATGCGTATTCGCCACTTTTGGGAAAAGAAGAGTATTCAGCTTAAATATGCAGCGTGCTTCGTCCAGCTTATTCGCATCTTTTAGCACATAGCCATAGGTGTTCAGTTCGCTGCTAGAGCGGGCTTCTCGATAGTATTTACGCGCAATTTCCTTTATATTTTCTTCCACATAAGCCGCGCCTTTTGCTTGGAACATATCGCCGAGCGCGTTTGCTACTGCGTAGCGCGCAGTAGTAGGTACGCCATTGAGCAATTGTGCCATATCCGTCTCCAGGGACGTAATAGGCGATTCCACGATACGTCCCAATTCTTCTCCATCTTTATAGAAAATAAAAGTTGGCACCCGATGGATATTTAAGCCGCGTTCTTCATGTGTCGGGCTTTGTTTGTAGTTGGGACTATCACGGTCGAGGTTGATAAGTGTAAGCCGCGATTCATCTACTTTTAGCTCGTCCATCAGCTTATAAAAACGCGGAACTGCCAATTTACTATCGCCACACCAAGTCCCCATAAAGATTTTGACTTCAACATCTTTGAGCTTGCCTTTGCTCATTTTTAGGATGTCTTCATCTGGCTCATAGGCATTGTAAAATTTCTGATACCAGTCTGCAAAAGGAGCTTCGAGTAGGGCTGCACGGGTGCTTAGTCCGCTTAGGTGTGGATTACCTTTTTTATCGGTGATGCGCTTATTTACTGCCACATCTGTAGTGCTTTGCATGAGTGCTTGACTGCTATTGCAGCTTGTTAAACTAATGCTCAATGCTATTATCAGTAGTAGAAAAATTTGCTTCCAAAGGGAAGTCGGGAAATAGGTTGTCATAATATGAATGTTTTGTTTCTGGTGCAAGTATACAGGCATTCGCTAGATGGGCAGCTTAATGAGGTGTAAAGAAGGCTAAATGCTTTGTTAATGGGTTTCTATGTAAAATACTATACCAATCCACATCCAAAAGTTGTATTAAGTGCTAGGTAA
>JAHDCQ010000387.1 GCA_020629845.1 Saprospiraceae bacterium
GATAGTGATTTTTTTCTTAGACAAGGCTTGTCTGCTACAAGCAGGCATTTTTCTTTGGCATCCTTTTGGCTGGTAACGAAAAATAACGAAGTCTAAGGAAAAAAGCACTCCAGAATAATGCAATTTTTGGATGTGGATTGGTATTACCCGTTTTAAAAAGTACAAGCCTATCCACAACGCATTCCCTAAAAATCAATATCTTCGCCTTCCTTTTTCATAAATCATCTGTAGCTATTTCGGTATTAGGTACAAAGTATTATGTATTAAGTACTTTGCCTTTAATTAGTCAAATTCAAATAGAAATTTTTTTCAATAAAATAACATTGATGTATTTTGTACCTAATACTTTGTACTTAATACCTAAATAATTACAATCATATACCATTACATTGACGCTTTCCATAGACATTGGCAATACTTGGAGCAAATTAGGCTTTTTTGAAGGCGATGAGTTACGCTATCACGCCATCTTTGAGCAGCTCACCCCAAGTAATCTAGAAGCGGTTTTAGCCAACCATTCTATCGAAAATTGCATCTATTCCACAGTAGCGGGCATTTCAGAAGAAGCAAAAGCGTGGCTCGAAGGGCATTTCCGAACGCTAGAATTATCTACAAAAACGCGTTTGCCTTTTAAAAATAAATACAAAACGCCACAAACGCTGGGTAAAGATCGTTTAGCTGCTGTGGCGGGCGCATTTCAGTTGCATCCGAAAGAAAATTGCTTGGTGATTGATGCAGGCACGTGCATTACGTATGATGTGCTAAGCGAGAAGAAGCAATACCTCGGAGGTAATATCGCACCAGGTTTGCAGATGCGTTTGAAAGCCATGCATGAATTTACAGATGCCTTGCCCCTTGCACCACTCGCGCCCATACGCGAACCTATCGCAAAATCAACCGAACAGGCATTGCAAAACGGTGGATTGTGGGGCGCGATACTCGAAATGCAGGGCGTAATAGACTGGTGTGAGGAGAAGTTTGGCAGCATTAACGTCATTTTAACGGGTGGAGACGCTAATTTTTTTGCAAATCATCTGAAAAGCGAGATATTTGTCCACCAAAATTTAGTCCTCTTAGGATTGAATAAAATATTACATCATAATGTCCAATTTTTGGAATAGAGTATTCGTATTAGCCATTTGCCTAAGTGCTGTTGTTGTGACTTTTGCACAAGAGCAAACCGCATCGCCTACTAGCAATTCGCCTTATTCTCGACTCGGTCTAGGTGATTTGGTAGATCAAAATTTTGCGGCAGTAGCGGGTATGGGTGGACTTTCTGCCAGCTACCACGATCCTTATCATATCAATATCCTGAATCCAGCATCTTATGGTTGGTTGCGCGCTACGGCTTTTGAAGTCGGTGTGAATTCAGAGTATACCCGCTTGAGCGATGGCGATAGTAATTCTGGTATTTGGGATGGTGGTTTAGGCTACATGGCATTAGGCTTCCCTATGCGAAACCCTATTAATGAAACCCTTGACCGTCGTGAGCAAAACTTTGGTTGGGGTATGGGACTTGCTCTTACACCTTACAGTAGGGTAGGCTATGATATCGAGACGATATCCACTATACCCGATAGTGTGCGCAGCGTTTTTCAAGGCAATGGTGGTACATATCGCATCAATTGGGGAACAGGGGTGCGCTATAAAGGCTTTTCGGCAGGCGTGAGTATGGGCTACTTTTTTGGTAGAATAGATAATCATCGGCGCAGCTTCTTGCAGGATACCGATAATAATGATGCTTATTACTACAATGATTTCGTAGATGGTACAAGTGTGAGTGGTGTGCTATGGAGTGGGGGAGTGATGTACGATTTGGTTTTTAAGTCCAAAAATGACGAAGGCAAATTAGTGCCAAATGGCAAAAAGATAACATTCGGACTATATGGCAATAGCGCACAGGAATTCAATACGAATTCTAGTAAGCTCTATCGTCGTTTATATTCGGTGGGTTTAGGCGACTTAGCACGCGATACGCTTACGAATGTGCAGGACGAAAAAGCAGTTGGTAAACTGCCTTCGGAGCTATCTTTGGGTTTCCAATATGAAGATGAAAATAAGCTCCGTCTAGGTTTTAACTATACTTTAGCAAATTGGAGCCAATACGTGAATCCCGCACAAACACTGGGCTTGAGCAACGCTTACAAGGCTTCAGTAGGTTTAGAATATACGCCTGACCATACTTCATACAACAAATATCTGAAGCGGGTGCGTTATAGAGTCGGAGCGTTCTATAGCAACGACCCAAGAAGTTTTAATGGCGAACAATTGCAACATTATGCAGTTACACTAGGCATGGGAATGCCCGTAGTGTTGCCTCGCCAACAAACATCTTTTGTAAATGTCGCTCTTGAAGTTGGACAATTTGGACTTCAAGAGGCACTTAATGAGACATACGCTAAAATCACACTAGGCTTCACCCTTAATGATAATACTTGGTTCTTTAAACGAAAATTTAATTAAACTTATGAAGGTATTGCAATTTGCTGTCGTAGTGGCATTTTTTGTCCTACTTACAACTGATTTGAATGCACAATGCGAGAACTGGGTAGGCTCGCCAAATGAGGATGCAGCCTCAAGTGCCCACACCGTATACCGCGACTTCTTTAAAGCACAAGACTACGCGAAAGCATTTCCTGAATGGAAAAAAGCATTCGACTTTGCTCCTGCTGCGGATGGAAAGCGCGATTTCCACTACTCTGATGGAGTAGATATTTACATGCATATGTTCGATAATGAAACAGATGCTACAAAGAAAGCTGAATACAAAAAGATCATCCTAGAAATGTATGATGGTTGGGCAAACTGTATGAATACAGGAGCTATCCAATTGCCGAATGTGAACATTGATGAATACATCGGCTACATTCGTGGTCGGGAGGCATTCAATATGTTCTATAAGCTGAATGTGCCTTATTCTAAGAATATCGCTACGCTAGATGAAGCAGTAGAGAAAGCAGGCAACACAGCAGAGTATATCATTTTTGAGCCATATGCAAATATTGTAGTATATGAGTTCACGAATGAGAATATGACTAAAGAAAAAGCACGTGATGTATACACGAAGCTTAATGCTATCGCTGACCACAATATTGAAAAAGGTGGCGACCTTGCATCAGCTTATGAAGCATCAAAGGAACGCATGAATGCGAAGTTTCGTGAAATTGAGAACTTCATTTTTGATTGTGAGTACTTCAAGGCGAAACTTCTACCAGAATACGACCGCTTGAGTTGGAATGGTGAGGAAGTAAAGCGCATCTACAACAAGCTACTTAGTCAAGGCTGTGAAAAAACAGATCCTGCATTGATGAAAATGGAAACACGCTATAAAGCCTATGCAGATTCTACTAATACAGCACGTCTAGCAGAGTTCCGCGAGAATAATCCTGGTGCATATGCTAGTGAACTATATAAGCAAGGTGACTATGATGGAGCAATCAAGAAGTGGGAAGAAGCAATGGGTACCAACCCAGAGAATGCTGCTGAATACAACTACTGGATTGCAAATACAAAGCTTTGGAAGCTAAAGACCACCTCAGGTGTATTGGGACATGCAAGAAAAGCAACAAGTGGTGAATTCGCAGGCAAAGCATACATCCTTATGGGTGATGTGTATGCGCGTATGAGCCGTAGTTGTGGTGATGCTTGGCAACAGCGTTTAGCTATCTTAGCAGCCCTAGATAAATATGCTTACGCAAAGTCTGTAGACCCAGGTGTAGCTGAAGATGCAAATCGTAAGATTAGCAACTACAACGCATCTCGTCCAGAGCGTCAGGAAGGCTTCATGCGTAAAGTAAAAGAAGGACAAAAAGTAAAATCGAAGTGTACAGGCGAGACGGTGAAAGTTCGATTTGTGGATTAAGTCCCACTACTACTAATACAATAAAGTCGCTCATTGAGCGTCTTTTCAAAAGAGTCGAGGAGTTCAGAGGAATTGCTCGACTCTTTTGATGTTAAGCAGGTAAAGGGAGCTTACATCATTGGGCAAATATGGACGTTTGCCATTCTTGAAAAAGATGAACAGGGCTATCAATACTATGTCGCTCCTATCCTTAGTGCTGCTCGATTGGATGACTTGAAAATGATTTACAAAAACTTACAAGCGGTAAAGCATAGTCTGCCGAAGGATTGAACAGCTACTAAGCTAGTGCCATAATGATTTAATGATGCAATGTGATAGTGGCGAAAATACTGTAGCACTATCGCATTGTATCATTAAGGGAATCGGCAAAAAATAACCTACCCGTTTGTCTTGTTCTTTTTCCAGGCAGCTTCGTTGCTCATCAGTTACAGAACCAGCTATGCGCCTTCTTCGCGCCTTACTGCCTGAAAAAATAACGAACCCAAACTATGGGTAGGTTATTTCTTGCCGATCCCCTAAATCATCCAAAATTTTCAAGTTTTGCCATTTTCGTACAAGACTTGAGGACTTAGTAAGTAGTCGAGTTTAAATACTTTCCTGTTGCTATTGAGTTGATTTTTTTGAAG
>JAHDCQ010000388.1 GCA_020629845.1 Saprospiraceae bacterium
CCTTGCACTACCTGATGCTTCATCACCAAAAAATCAATAAAATCCGCCACTTCTTGTTGTAGATTTTCGGGTAGTTGTTGGAATTTATCTATGGTGGAAGCGGCATTGGTATGTCCTTTGGTTTCTAGTAAAAGCGCATACAGTTCTTGCTCAATTGGACTTGGTGGATTGCCCAAGAGCGCGAACCGAATCATGCGTTCTGCTTCTTGGTAGTTTTCAATATTAAGGGCTAGACTAGCTGCACCTTTGAACAAAACAGAGCGTGTAGGTTCAATCTGATAGTCTATAATCATCAGCAAAGCGGCTTGTTGTTCTAGTTGGTAGGCTTGTTGATATAAGTCGTGTGCAGTTGCGTTGTCTTTAGCACGTTTTGCTAAGAACGCTTCTTCTGCAAGCTGCATCGCTTGTTCATGCAGTTGATTGACTTGTTCTACTTTGTTCATCGTATTACAATTTTGCATACAGGCGTACTAAATTCTACGACCACAATATAAGCAGGTAAATCGAGTACATCGCTACGTTTAGTCTGCTCTATTTTTTCCTTTACCCGCTGATTGATTTGTGCGGTCGTACCTTTCAAAATACCCGATACTTCCAAACGTGCTTTATCTTGGAAAGGAAAATCGTCATTTTTATCGCCTAACCAATAGTCAAAGCCCGTGCGTTTAGGCGAACGTCGCGTAACGCGCATATCTGTAAGTGTCTGCACCAGTAAAATAGCGATACAAGTTGCACCATATTCGGTAGCTTCTTGCAAGTCATTCCAACTATCTCGTGCTTGTTGGCTTACTTCTTCCCAACTCAATTCGAGTGTGGCTTCTACATCGCCTATTACATTTATCTCAACGCCTTTTTCTTGACTTTGGTTTTCTAAGCATACAGCAGCAGCTTCTGCATAGCAATCGCTTACACGCGGACTTGGGACATAAGTTTGTGATTTCAGCTCATACAAATTGAGTTTTGGAATGGACATAATCTATTGCTTTTAGAAAAGCAAAATACATTTTTATCCACACTTTATCAAGCCTCATTCTACCACAACCCCTAAAAACCAAAAAGTGACATTTTATCAAAAAATAGCAATTTAAAACCATTTTGATTACAAAAACACAAAGTATAACTATGAGTTAAAAAAAATTTAGCGAAAATTCGCTGAAAAATTTTGTAAAATGAAAACTGTCCTTACATTTGCATTGCAAAACGTTCGTTAATAGCAAATTACCAAAGAGCCAGAATTATTTTCAAGCACATACATACACTTAAAACACATGAAAAATTTAACTAATACTTTGCTTCTTTTTGTATTCCTCCTAACACAAGTTTCACTATCCGCCCAATATAGCTACACCCAATACTTAATGCCTACGCCTGATAAATTAAGTCCATTGTTTCTAGGTTCTATCACAGAAAGTGCTATCTACTATGGCGCAGAACCTGCATATAGTAGCAACAAACCTGTGCTAGTATTCGTGCATGGTTTCACCGATTTGGCGAACTCTTGGTTCTTACCGGGCAATGATATTTATGACGAAGCTTATGACGATCGTTTCAGAACAGCTTTCGTAGCTACTACACGCGGCGAAGGCATGTGGACAAATGGTGCAATATTGGCACAAATGCTAGAAGACATTACGGCCTATTATGGTGTAAATGATGTTGTTATCGTGGCGCATAGTAATGGCGGCAAGGCTTCGGAAGTAGCGATGTTTTATGAAAATAAGTCGCATCTAGTCAATCGTGTGATTTCATTAGGCACACCATTTAAAGGAACAGGTATAGCAGATTTAGCAGAAACACCAGCACTGAATTGGTTAGTAGATTTCATCGGTTTAGGTGGTGGTACGTCTACCTCTACTACTTACTATATGGAAGGCATCGCGCGTCCAATTTTGGATAATGAGCCTGACAATCAGCCGAACAAATTTATCAACTTTGGTGCTTGGGGCTACAACAAAGGGACTACGATAGCAGCACCTGTGATGTTTACAGGAGGTACATACTTGAATCTAGCGGGTGGTGATTCTTCTACAGGCGGTAATGATGGTGTAACGCCTTACTACAGCTCTACGCGCCCTGGTGGAAGCCCACAATGGCCAGGCTACTGCGCTTGGTGGTGGTGTAATGATGTATCACAATATGACCACATAGACATCACGCATGACTATGTAGTTTGGGATGAAATTAAGCCGTTTTTCCAGGGTAATATAAACGGTTTTTCTAGCAATAGCGAAGAAGATGAACTCTACCCACAAGATCGCAAGAAGATACAGTCAAGCAATTTCGAGATATTGAGTACAGTAGATGGATACAAGGAAGCATTTACAATTAGTAAAGATGCAGGTGCAGTGAGCATCAACCTTTGGCATCCAGCAGAGGAGAATGATTTTGTGATTCTGAATGAAAACTTGGAAGCAGTGGAGTACGCTATCCAAAAAAGTAAAGGTCATGCAAAAGGCATGAATAGCACGATTAATTTGGATAGGCTACCAACAGGTACTTATACGATTGAGTCGGATGCAGCAGCATTTGCAGCAGTAGTGGCTTACGAAAAAGGCGCGGAATTAGCTTTCGATAATTCTACGATTCGCTATGCAGCGGGTGAGGCAATCACATTGAATGCGGAACTTAAGCATGCAAAAGCAGCGGACATTAGTGCAGTAATCGCACAAACTGCCGATTTGATGGGCAATGCAGTAGAGGGTACAGCAGTAGTCGTAAACTTTGAAGCAGCAGGCAACGGACAATACAGCTACAATTTAGCAGAAGGATTAGCAGCAGGCGTATACAATGTGACACTCAATGCAACAGGCGAAGATTTCAGAAGAAATATAGTAGCTGGTTTTGTAGTGACAGCACCTACGCAGGAAGTAGCAGCAGCGAGTATAGCAATGGAATTGCAGCATTATCCAAATCCTGTAGTGGAGCAAACGACTATTAGCTTTGAAGTAGTAACGGAAGGTACAACAACTTTATCGCTCTATGATGCCTATGGTAGATTGGTACGAAGCGAGCAGTTGAACAACTTGGCTTTAGGACAGCACACTTTGGCATGGAATATGGAGGCACTTGCAAGCGGCACTTATTTCTTAGAGTTGCGAAATGGCAAGCAGCAAGTAACGAAGTCTTTGGTAAAAGTGGCGAAGTAAGAAGACTATTTCAATAATCCCTACATCAGCAATTCTCGGTATAAAGTGTATTGAGAATTGCTGCCATTTATAAGAAGCCGAGTTTATCTACAGCAGCACGAACCAAGCCCGTGCTACTGCCCTTTTTCATCAATTCGCCTCCTTCCGTTCCTTACGCAACATCTGAAAACCCTTATCTTCCAATAGCTGATTTAGCTTCGGCAAATTTTCATTTTGGAAACTTTCCCAAGCCTCCAAATAGCCATTCAGTTCTTCCGTCAGTTGCTCTTTTACCTGTATAGCTTGGTCGGTGGGTGGATAATCGCCACGCTGCTGGTCTGCCATCAAAAATGCCAAACGATTATTCACTTTGATACCAAAATTCAAGGGGTCTTGATAGCTTTGGTTTTGCGTTTCATGGATATTGTTTTCAATGACTTTCATGTCTTTGTCCATGCCCTTGGTCATATCCAAAACCTCGCCATAAGCCTCGTCTTCGCCTAGTTTTTGATTGATATAATTCAAATCTTTACGCAAATTTCGGATGTCCAACATCGCTTGATGGGCTTCACTTACGCGCTCGCGCACATCTATTAGGAAATCAAATTGTTCTTGTAATTCTGCCAAAGTGGTTTCTAGTCTAGGGTCTTTCAAAATTTCAAATTCTTGCTCTACGGAGGCATCATTTAGCGTCAATTTGGCTTTGTATTTGCCTGGCACTGCCTTTGGCCCACGATTGGGGGAAGAATACAAAATCATGCCTGGAAAAGTCTTAAAGCCTGGGTAGCGCATATTCCAAACGAAGCGATTGCCCCCCTTCTTCGCTTTCAACTTTTTCCTGTCATAAGTTTCAATGACTGTCCCATCTAGTTCCATAATTTCAAGACTTATTTTATCTTTCTTTTTCAAGTCGTTCACGAAATAATGGAACAAGACCCCATTCGGATGATTTTGTCCTTCTTTCAGTTCATTGCGTCTATCACCGCCTGCCATACGATAGGAGGGCTTGGGCTGATAAAGGTAAAAATCTGCCTTCGTCACGGCATCACTCAATTGGTGAAGCGGAGTCAAATCATCAATCATCCAAAAGCTGCGACCGTGCGTAGCCGCGATGAGATTATTATCTTTAACATGCAAATCACGGATCGAGGTAATTGGCAAATTCAACTGAAAGGGCTGCCAGTTTTCCCCATCATCGAAAGAGACGTACATCCCCCATTCCGTACCTGCATAGAGCAAACCATCGCGGGTTTTATCGGCACGAATGGCGCGGGTGTAGTGGTTTTTATCAATACCATTGGTAATTAATTCCCAAGACTTACCGTAGTTAGTAGTTTTGTATAAATAAGGTGTGTAGTC
>JAHDCQ010000389.1 GCA_020629845.1 Saprospiraceae bacterium
GTCTTATCCATTTACGTGAAATTTTTTTTATATGCAATTACGTTACACTATCGGATTATGGCTATGCTTTGTATTTTCTTCACTTCATGCTACACTCATTATTCCTCCTAGCGACATCGGCGATATGGCACATCAATCGCAAGCGGTGGTCTATGGAAAAGTAATAGGAAATATAGATAATAACCCTGACTTGAATCAACTGCAAATAATTGAGGTAATCAAAGGGGATTTTCAGCAAGGAGATATTATCCCCTTAGAGGAATATTCAAGACATTTCCCTAATGGTCATACCAAAATTTTAGGAGATGTAGATTTTGAAATCGGAAAAAGCTACTTACTCTTTCTAGGACAAACAGGCAATGGAAATTATAAACTTAATTTCTTAGCCCTCTCTGCTTTTGAGACAGGTAAGATACAGGGCAAACAAGTACTGGCACACAATGCAGCTATACTAGATTTGGTGTTTACTCACGAGAATACTTTCGACCTAAATGGGCTTAAAGGCGTATATGAACTTGTTCCGATGCTTCGGCATCTCAAACAAATCGTGCAAGAATTTACCCCTTTCAACGAAACCAAAGCAGGTTTGCAGGTTTATGGCAATTATTTACCGATGAGGCCTATGAACAACCATCAACATCATAATCACAGTCGAACAAAAGCCCCTTGTGGTGATGACGTACCCTGTCATTGCACCACTATTTTCGGAGGGGACATGTCCACTCCTGCGGCTGGCAATTTGGATCAATCCACTTGTAATGCAAATACTCCTGGCAAATTCGTTAGCAATACTTGGACAGTTTGTGTAGCAGGAGCAGATGCTAATATGGACGGCAACCTCAATGATGTAATGGATACAGGTGGAGATCCCAGCACTATGACAGAAATAGATGATTTACTAAACGCTATCGCTGCACTAGACGCTATGCCAGGCGTAAATATCTCTTATGAAGGCATCAATACCTGTACCAATACCTGTTTTATGGGGACTGCGGCAGCAGATGCTCAATTTTGTAGCGATATAATTCCGAGCGATAATAAAATGTGGATTTTCTTCGACGACCCTTGTGGGGAATTGCCAGATTTAGATATGAATTGTGCAGGAATCGTAGGAGCAGGCGGTGCACTTGCATCAGGCAGTTGTCATGTGGATGAAACCTGTGGTACTACTTGGTCAACCCTGGTTGACCCATTTTTTATTATGAATAATGGTGCTGGCTGTACAGGAAGATATGCCTATACCAGTACACTTATCCATGAAATGCTGCACGGAATCGGACTGGGACATATCGGAGGGGAAGCAGGTGGGACTACCATCATGGGGACAGGCTGTGCAGCTATTGATGGCACTACCCCCAACGAAACTCAATGTACTGCCCTTATGAATCCCGCAATCTGTAATGGAAACTCTCCTACTGACCCTAACGCGATTCCAGGAGATGCAGGGTTTGATGGTGCGGCAAACTATGGCATTACCAGCCTTGACGAAGCTTGTACCGATTGGATGTATAATCCTTTAAATACTTCAAATTGCGCTATCACCAATGTTGCAGTTACCAATGTTGTATGTGATGCAATGAATGTACTAAGTTTTGATGTCACCTTTGATTATGTAGATGCCGACGAAGACGCTGATGGCATGTCTGCCTTCGATGTGGAAGTAGGGGGCGTAGTGGTCAATATATCGGGCAGCACTCAAAATTCAGGCGATGCTGATGCAGGAAATCTAACACTATCTATCACCGAAACCAATCCGACATCAGGCGGCACAGTAACGATAAGAAATGCGGCAGTATATGCTTGTACAGGGGAGGACTTGAATGTAACAATTCCTGCCTGCCCTATGGTGAACTGTATGGCTATTACAAGTCTGCCCAACATCAGTGTAGAAGATGTATGTGCAGGAGAAAATGTAATCGTAAACTTAGACGCGTGCAACTATGGTCAGTTTGGTTTTGAGGACGAAGTCAGTGATGCGACTTGTACCGATGTAAACGCGACTTGGACAGATTATCTTTATGTCCCTACTTGGAATATTTATGATGACGATCCTACAATGAATGCCGCTGCCAATTTGTTAGGCTCGAATAATGCAGTTTTTGGCTGCATGAATCTTACGGTACCAGCAAGTACGTTTCCAAACACCACCTGCGACCCTATTACTTATACCCTTTACGCAAGGGCAAGTTTTGACCGTTATTGTGCGAATATAGATAATTCAGGAGCAGTACCTACCTTATTAGGATTTGGGGATTTATTGGATAAGGATTTCCAAGAATGTGTCGTTATCACACTCCCATTCAACGTAAATCCACAACCTGCTGTCGCACCTAATATTACAAATGATGATGGAAGTTGTAATTTCGATATTGCTTACAATTGTCCTAGCGAATTAAGTATCGCAATGCTTCCCACAGGCACTTCGCCTGCGGGAACAGTGGATTTGTTAGTGACTAATACACAAGGTGGATGCAGTATGACTTTTAGCAATATCAACTATAACGCCTGTGTTCCTGTAGAATTATTGAGCTTTGAAGGACGCTATCAAAATGATAAAGTGGAGCTAGAATGGACAACTGCCTCAGAGTTGAATAACGACCATTTCGTAGTAGAACGTAGTGAAGATGGCGTAAAATTTGAAGCGATAGGCAAAGTGCAAGGCGCAGGAAACAGTATTAGTCTATTGCGCTATACCTATACAGACGAAAATATTAGTGCAACTCAATACTATTATCGCCTAAAACAAGTGGATACAGATGGTGCTTATGAATATTCTAATATCATTGCAGTAAATACAAAAACAGATAAACTGGATGTAAAAATTTATCCTTCCCCTACTAGAGCCTTGCTTGAAGTAGCTGCGAATGAAAAGATAGATCACATTCGCGTTTTTGACCTCACTGGTCGAGCTATTCAAAGCAATATTATTGATGGACAAAAAAATATTCAACTAGATGTAAGTACTTTCCAAAATGGAACCTACTTTGTACGGGTGCAATCTAAACAAGCTGTATCTTTGTTGCGGTTTGTGAAACATTAATACGTTGTTCACAATTTTACAAAAACCCAGTAATATTTGTCTTTTTGAGTGGCAAAACAGGAAAATCTCAAGTATCGTCATCGAGTCTACGAACCGATGACGATACTTTAGGATTTACTTAGCGAATACTCCCACGCGCTCGACGCAAACGTCCTCCCTCGCCTTGCTCGAATTGATAGGTCGCACTCAATCGCCAGCGACGTACATTCCAAGCGCGGTTTCGCTCTTGTAGGAAAGTTGGTAATTCCGTTCTACTGCGACTCCAACGCGAATCGAAGGCATTTCTCAAGTTCAGCGTTAGCGTCAATTTATCCTCCAACAATTGTTTCGATAAGCCAAAATCCGCATAGGTAATCGCTTGTCTTTTACTAATTGCATCTTCATAGGCACTTTGATAATTTCCTCTAGCTTGCAGCGAAAAGTCCTCCAAAAAACGATATTGCACACTCAAACGACTATTCCAAGCAGAAGCATTGAAATCGAAGTTTTGGGCTTCAAATTGCCCCGTTTGGTCGTAGCCAAACCAGTTAAACTCGCCATTTACGGAGAACATTTTATTGGGGCGATAATTGGCGACTACTTCAAATCCATAATTCTGTTCTCGTTCCAAATTGACGGGCATTTCCAAGACCAAACCATCTGCCTGTTGGTCGAGATAAAAGCCGAAATAATCGTTTGTGTTGGAATAATAAAAAGATGGATTCAGCGTCAATTTTTCCCAAGTCTGGATGATATTGAACTCCGTCCTATCCGTGTAAGCAGGGTCCATATCTGGGTTGCCGACGAAGACTTGATTTGGATCGCTCAAACCAGCAAATGGATTCAATTGCCAAAATCTAGGGCGACGAATGCGACGACTATAACTCAATTGAACGCCCGTTGCTTCGGTGAATTGATAGCTCAAATTCGCAGTCGGGAAAAGACGCGTGTATTCTTTGGTATAGTCAGTTTCATTACCTAAATCTACTTTTACAAAAGTGTATTCAGTACGAAGTCCGAGCAGATAATTGAATTTTTCAAAACGCTGCCCAAATTGTGCATAAGCACCGCCGATACGCTCATAATAGTCTAGGGCATTATCCAAGCCTTTGTAAACTTGCCAAGCTTGGTTTTGAAAATCTTCTGCTATGAAATCACTCTCGATGATTCTAGTCTCTGCTCGAAGTCCGATTTCAAAACTGCCGTTTTCTCCTACGCCTGTGGTATAGTCACTTTGGAGTAGAAAATCACGGCTGCCTTCTGCGGTATTGGTGCGTAGGCGAGATTGCTCGATTTCATTTGGAAAATTCTCTAGGAAGCGCATATTTTCCGTCTCATCATTTACCCAAAAATCATGCTGAAAAGTGGCTGTCCATTTCTTGTTTTCATCATTGGCGAATTTTCTACTATACGTCAAATCCAATTGATTATAAGATTCAGGTTCTCGGTAATTGTAGGTTTG
>JAHDCQ010000390.1 GCA_020629845.1 Saprospiraceae bacterium
CCTTGAAGAAGAAAAAAACACCTACCTCATTTTGCGTAGTTTATTTTTTCCCTCGTCCCTTACTTGATTTTTTGCTAGTACCGACCATTTTAGACAAGGACATCAACCCATAAATATCGTTCAAATTAAGCTGATAAATTTGAACGATATTTATGGGTTGATGCACTAGCACAACTGGTAAAACAGTACGTTCTTTCTTCTCATTAATCCAAAATCACTTTACGCGTAGCACGTCCTTCATTGGTCATCCATTGTATGAACACTACGCCAGAAGACAAGCCCTCTAAGTTCAATGGCACTGCGCCCTCGAAAGGCGCGAGTAATGCTTCGCGCAGCACCCTGCCTTGAATATCCAGTACCCGCACTAGACTCTCTTCTCGGCTGCTGCCTTCTAAATACAGCAAGCCATCGCTCGGATTCGGGTAGACTTTCATTTGTTGCTCCGTCAGAGCGAGTTCTTCCGTATTCACCGTACCATCCCAGACGACGAATTGCCCCATCATCCCCCTATCTTCGTGGGGGAGAATGTGGCAATGGTACATGTACGAGTTTTGTGGTGCAATAGATGTCCCATAATCATCGAAGGTGGTAATATAACTGACTTGCCAGTTTTTTTGCACTAGCACATTGTCTTTTGGCCCTTTAAACATATAAGCGAGACTATCGGGCACATCATCCCAAGTGACAGTATCTCGTCTTAAAAATTCTGTTCGCATGATGACAGTATCTCGCCCATCTACCATCATAGTATCTTTAATAGTCGTATCCCTTGTAATGACTAGTTCCGTGACCCAAAAATGAATATCGTGTATATGCCAGGGGTGGGCAATAGTAGTCGTATTATTTATCGTCCAAACTTCCGTATCGCCGAGATTGACCACATCATTCACGACCATCATATTCATTAGAGTACTATCAATATTAAAGGTATTCCTTCTAGAGACGCTTTCAATCACCCCTTGCCTATTGCAATTAGTGAGCGGAGGATTAAAATTGAAGGGGTCTTTTCGGAATGTTTTTAATCGCGTATTATCCACTTCACTTAATGGTGGTGCTTCTGATGGATGTAAATCAACAGGAAATGTCAAAGGACTAGTAGGTACTAAGGCATTTGGTACGACTACTATTTTGAGTAGGCGCATACTGACATCTCGCCTCCCAATTATTCCAGAAACCATATCTTCCACCTTATTATATAAAAAGAGCGTATCCCCTACATTATAATTTCGAAAATCGACTAGCCATTCGGTGCGTTCGCCTGGTGCCATAAGGACTTTATCCATTGCGTAGGATTTATCCGTATAACCAGCATCTGTAGCAATGAACTGAAAACCTGTATAGGTAGTGTCTTTATCCACAATACCTAAATCAAAACTGTATTTGCCATCACCATTTAGTACTCTAAAACGAACGAGATTTTGCGGCACTTCTATATAGGGATTCATCGTACCATTGATGAGGTGCATGTAGTCGGAATCGTAGCCAAAGTTTTCATAAATTTCGACATTGCCCAATGGATTACGCCGAAATTGTTTAGTTTGAACGATGAGCGGAAAATCATCCACGCCATAGGTATGCGGAATCATATCATGTATTCGACTCAACACAGGGTCTACTCCCACAGGATCTTCCACATAAATCATTCCAGAAAGCCCCATCTGTACTTGTGAGTAGGTCAAGTCCATAGCATGCGGATGATACCACATAGTAGCAGATTTATCTTTTACCTCAAAAGTAGGTTCCCAAGTAGTGCCTGGATAGATGCGCTGGTGCGGACCACCATCCCACTTTACGGGTACGTGTGCGCCATGCCAATGCGTAGTTGTTTCTCGTATCAACTCATTCGTTACTTTGGCTTCTATGGTGCTTCCAAATTGCCATGAAATGGTTGGGCCTAAAATAGTCATGAATTGATTGCCTATTTCATTGAAAGCAAAAGTTGGCACGAATCTATTCAAGGGGCTATTCGGCGTATTCGGATCGAAATTGTGAAGTGCTTCATCTACAATGAGATGGTAGTCGGGGCGTGTAATTAGGGGCGGCATAGGCTGAATTGGATTTACAAAATTTACCCCTTCTGTAGCCGTAACTACGGGCCAGTCGCATTGCGATTGCATATTAAGTGGCAACATAAACGCAAGCATAAATAGACAAAAAGCGTACTTGTTTAAAAGCGTTTTCATAAAACTGTTTTGTGATGAATAATTGAATAAGGAGTAGCTTGGATGAAATATCAATAAGCAGCAATACTAAGCATTTGAAAAGCACGACATTATGAATGCCACACCTCAAACCTCTCTACTCATTTGTCAAGTAGACCTAACATTTCATCTCTACTCTAATTAGAATAGTCTTAATGGGAAGACTGACTTTTGTCAATCTATTGTTATGTGTTTTTAATTTCGGATAAGCACGCTGTTACAGCACAATTTCTAGCAAAATCGTTAAATAGTCAACAAATTTTCCGCTTTTTTATTTGGAAAGCTACTCATCCACCGTCAAATCAAAACGTTCATAGAGGTCTTTGACGAGGGGATTTTGCTCTATCATTTTGCCTAATTTTTCTTTGGGGGTCAGCTTGCGTTTTGGCTGCACAATCTTTGGCGGCGCTTTGCTTTCGTCTATTTCAATTTGTAAAGCCAAGCGTGGTCGCTGAAAAGAGGTACGAAGGTGCTGTACCAAATCGCGCTCTTGCCGAATAATATCTGCCGAGAGTTTCGAGCCTACACGTGCTAGTATTTGTCCCTCATTTTGGACAATTAGTTCTGTGTTTTTCAACATACCACGTACCGAATCGCGGGCAGTATCGGCATAAGTATCCCAATATTGGCGAATTGCTGCGGCATCAAGTGCAGGCTTTTCTTCCGTAGCGACTTGCTCTTGCTGATTTTTCACTTCTTTGGTCAAGGTGCTGAGGTCTTTCACTTGCATCACGCTATGCTTCTGCGAACGACGTAAGCGCGGCTTTTCCTCTTGCACCACGGGCTTAGGCGCAGATGTGCTATATAGTACTGGTTTTGGTTCTTCCACTACAGCTACGGGTGCAGCTTTCGGTTCTATTTTCAGGGGTGCAGCTTTTGGAGGAGCTACTGGCTCAGTTTGCTTTTTTTTTTCGGGTGTAGGAGCAGGCGTTGCTACTGCTGCTGCTGGGTTTTGTGCTACTTTTACCGCCCTATTGATATAGGTCATTTTGATGAGTGCCATCTCTACATGCAGGCGTTTGTTGCGCGCCATTTTGTAGTTCACATCGCAAGTATTAGCGAGGTTGAGGGCAGTAAGTAAGAATGAAGTCGGTGTTTGTTGCGCTTGCTGCTGGTAGCGAGCTTTTAGGCTGTCGCTTACTTCTAGAAGTTGGAGCGTAGCGGCATCTTTACATACCAAAACATTACGAATATGCTCGGCAAGACCTAGCATAAAAATATCAGGCTCGAAGCCATTACGCAGCACCCGATCAAAGAGGTTCATCACCGATGATAAATCCTCTACCAAGAGCGCATCTATAAACTTGAAATAGTAGTCATAATCCAGCACATTCAAGTTCGATATCACATCTTCGTAGCGAATATTATCGTTCGAGAAGCTGACAATTCTATCAAAAATAGAAAGCGCGTCGCGGAGTGCGCCATCTGCTTTCTGCCCGATAATGTGAAGCGCATCATCCTCTGCCTCTATATTTTCTTCTGCACAAATGCCTTGCAAATGCGCCACAATACGCGGCACTTGTATGCGTCGGAAATCAAAAATTTGACAGCGCGATAGGATAGTCGGAATAATCTTATGTTTCTCGGTAGTGGCTAGGATAAAAATGGCGTAAGAGGGCGGCTCTTCCAGCGTCTTCAAGAAAGCATTGAAGGCTTGCTGCGAGAGCATATGCACCTCATCAATGATGAAGACTTTGTAGTTGCCTTGCTGTGGCTGAAAGCGCACTTGCTCTATCAAAGCGCGGATGTGTTCCACGCTATTATTAGAAGCCGCATCGAGTTCGGTGATATTGAAAGAAGCATTTTCATTGAAGGCTAGGCACGAATCGCAAGTATTACATGGCTCGAAGGTTTCGCCTGCATTGGTGCAGTTCAGTACCTTCGCTAGAATACGCGCACAGGTCGTTTTCCCCACTCCACGTGGCCCACAAAATAGGAAGGCATGCGCTAGGTGGTCGTTTTGTAGCGCGTTCTTTAGTGTTTGTGTGACGTGTTCTTGCCCCACTACTTCATCGAAGCGTGCAGGGCGGTATTTTCGTGCCGATACAATGAAATTACTCATAGGACGTGAAGATACGGATATTTGAAATGATAGTAAAGACGCAGCTAGAAATCCTTTCCACAATCTTGTAACATTTATATTTATGGCATCGTCTTTGTTGTAGTTTTCATATAAGATGATGCATTTCAAGTGGCAATTTTCCTCGCTATTTTCAGTAAAAAACAAAATAAATATACATTTAAACTAAAAAATTAGTTTAATAAACAATAT
>JAHDCQ010000391.1 GCA_020629845.1 Saprospiraceae bacterium
ATAGCAATACGCTGTCGTTGCCCCCCTGAAAACTGCTCTGGATAACGCTCAAAGTGCGCTGCTTCTAAGCCCACTTGTTCTAATAGTTGGATGGCTTTTGCTTTTGCTGCTTGCTTAGTCGGTGCAAGTTGGTGAAGCAAAATAGGTTCTACAATCGCATCGCCTACTCGCATACGCGGATTGAGCGTCGAGAAAGGGTCTTGAAAAATAATTTGAATATCCTTACGCATGGCGCGCATTTGGGCATTGGAAAGCTGCAAGAGATTTTTGCCTCGAAACCAAATTTCGCCACTTCGCGCCTCCACTAAGCGAAGGATAGAACGCCCGATACTACTTTTGCCGCTCCCGCTTTCGCCTACTAAGCCGAGGGTTTGTCCTTGTTTCAACTCAAAACTTACCTCATCCACCGCGCGAAGGTATTGCGTAGTTTTGCCCCACCAATTTTTTTTGGTGCTGTACCAAGTACAGAGATTTTTTACTTTTAATAAAGCTTCACTAGGGAAGAGTCGTTCTTCTGTTACGATTTTAGGCGACTCGTTTTGCTCAAGCGTCGGTAAGCGATACAATTGCTTATCAATAGGTGGACGCGCTGCTAAAAGCTGCTGGGTATAGGGGTGTTGTGGATTTTGAAAAATGCTTGCTACGGTGCCGCGTTCCACAATTTCGCCCTGTCGCATGACCAGCACTCTATCTGCAATATGTCGAATAACGCCTAAGTCATGCGAGATGAAAATAATGCTTAACTTTCGTTCGCTTTGGAGCGATTTTAGGACTTGTAAAATTTCGCTTTGAACGCTTACATCAAGAGCAGTAGTGGGTTCATCTGCAATGAGTATATCAGGCTCACAGGCGATTGCCATAGCTATCATGACACGCTGCCGTTGTCCGCCTGATAGTTGGTGCGGATAAGCATTGAAAATACGGTTTGTATCTTGTAGGCGTACTCGTTCGAGGCAAGCCATTGTGTGGGCTTTGGCGGCTGTTTTATCTAGTTTTTGATGCGCTAAAATGGCTTCCATCACTTGTTCGCCGCAGCTATAAACGGGGTTGAGCGAACTCATGGGTTCTTGAAAAATGATACTGATTTTATTGCCGCGATAGGGGCGTATTTGCGTTGGGGTGAGCGTACGTAAATCGGTATCTTGAAAGCGAATAGTGCCGCTAACTGCTGCATTTTCGGGGAGCAACTGTAGGATAGAAAGTGCCGTTACCGATTTTCCTGAACCCGACTCTCCAACAATACCCAGTACCTCGCCCGCTTCTAGTTGAAAGCTACTACTTTTTACCGCTTCTATGGTTTCTTCGCCTTGCTGGAAGCGGATGGAAAGCTGTTGTATATCGAGCAAAGGCATGCTCACACAGTCACTTTTAGTAACATTTGCCCATCGGCCATATCTATTGCCAATTTGCGACGATGTTGTAGGCAATATAATAAATCATCGCCTAAAACGCTTCTGCGCCAGCCGTTGGCTATGCTATCATCGAAGTAGTCAAATTCTACTTTCATTTGCTTATAAATGGTTCTGGAAAGTACTAAATTCGGTGACACCCGTTGCTCCAAGCAGCGATAATTGATGAAGGAATAGAGCATTTCTAGCTTGAGGTCTTGCTTGGGGGGCAAGGCTTTTTCGTATTCCACGCCCTCCACTAAATCACGCTCTTCGTCACTAATCGCCTTGTTGTAGAGTTGCTCCATTTTATTACCGTAGCGATCCACAAAGCGGTCAGAAATCCGACGATTATTTCGCAAACCGTTCTTGCCCGAACCCATGGTCTTCACAATAGGTGCAATCGCTTTTTTGGGTAGTACCATTTCCTTAGAATGATTCCGTTGTTCGGCTAGTCCTCGTCGCCATTCAAAAAGCCGCAGTAGAAACACGCGCCCTTTCAAGTCAAGATTGGGCATGAGGTTGTGCGTGAGGGCTTCCTTGTGTGGGTTGCGATAGTAGAAGGCTTCTTCTTCCATCTTTGCACATTCTTCCAATGCCCAAGTCTCGCGTTGCAACTTCCTAAGTTTATGCAGGATTTTATCGCGCAATTCATGCAAGAAAATCACATCTTCGATGGCATAATTCATTTGTTTTGGCTTGATTGGGCGTTGTTCCCAATCGGTTACGGTTTGGCTTTTATTTAGGCGTACGCGCAATTCTTCTTCCAATAAATACCGAAAAGAAACAGGGTATTTATAGCCTATAAAACCCGCCGCAATTTGTGTGTCGAATAGATTTTTGGGGCGAATGCCAAACATGTTGTAGAGTAAGCGATAGTCGTTTTCGCCTGCATGGGTTATTTTTACAATATCGTCGCGTTCAATGAGTTCGAGTAGTGGCTCAAGGGCTTCACACTTAAGGGTGTCAAAAATGTAAGTGCCATTTTCGGTGGCTACCTGAATTAAGCACAAGAGCGTATTATAACGTTTTTCTCCTATAAATTCGGTATCTAGGCAAAGCCATTCTATGGATTGATTTGCTTCTGCAAAAGCAGCTATATCGCTCGGATTTTCGAGTAATTGATACGGATATTTTTTTTTCGACATAAATGTTGTGAACTCTTGATTATCTGTTTATTGGGTGATTTATTTGTAAGTACTCAATGAGTGAATGAAAGAATTATGAATGAGTGAATAATTGTAGATTTCATTCAGTCATTCAAAATGCACTCATTGAGTACTTACATTCATTTCTAAATCCTTTAGAAGCTGTTTGGACATTTTCAAATCAGCTAACAAGCACGCTTGGATTAGGTGTACTTGCCTAAAAAAACTGTTGTTTTTTATACGAGGACTGCAAGGTACTACTTTTGCGAGGCAATAACACAAAATCTATTCGCTTTGTTTAACTCGTGCTATCTAAAGCATAAACGAGCATAAAGTCATCAAGTTGCTCATAACGAAGCTGAAAATGCTGTACGTAGTCGTTTTTTTGGATACAGCCTTCAAAAGTGCCATTAGATGCTTCATACTCAAAAGGCGTAATAAGAATATGTTTTGCAAAATCCAATTCCTTCCGTCCGTAGGCTTTATAAATAGCTTCCTTCGCACCCCAATAGATATGCAAATGCTCTAAGCGACTGCCCAATGCTAGGCTATAGAGTTCTTCTTGCCGCATAAATTTATGCGCGATACGCTCAATTTTGGGTACTATTTTTTGAATATCAATGCCGCAAAGTTCGGGCGTGGCTAATACGGCAGCTACATGATTGGAATGACTAATGGAAATATGAAAGGGCGAATTAATTAAATGTGGTTTTCCGAACTCATCCTTCACAAACGCGCCTCGCTCCTTGCGCCCCGACATGATATGCAGGAGATAGCGACTCGCCAACCACTCTTTGCGTCGTCCTTCTCCCTTAATGGTAGCAATTTGTGTTTCTTCCAGCGCAGTAAGCGTCATGCGAGTTCTAAAATAATCCTCTGTTTCATCTATTTGCCATATCCCCAATTCTCCTTTGGGCTGTAGGTGTCTGTATGTTTGTATCGGCATAAACGCTGTTTTAGGTTGGACTTAATAAATTGCCAACAGTCGTATATCTTTGATGTACTAGGGGGAATATGGTCACATTTTTTAAGCTTTTATCACGCTGAAGATTTGCGGCTTAGCTCATAGAGCTTTACATATTTTAAAAAACTATAATAAGCAGCCATTGTACAAACGACCAATCCGTAGTAGCCATCCAAAAATCCTAAGTTGAAGATATACTTTTTTATAAAATTAAAGATAGGACTCGTGAGTATTTTCCACAAATTAGAGCGTTTGCCGCGCTGAAATGCCACTTTTGCCATGCTATCCGTATATCTGTTCATGCGTTCTACATGTTCGCTGATAGAGGTGTAGGTGTAATGCAAGAGGTCGCCTTGCAGTTTGCCTTGTGTGGCATTGGTTTGTAACACTATTTTTTCGTGGATTTCGCCTGCGCCCCATTGGGCTTTGCGCTTATCAAACAGGCGTACTTTGGTATCAGGATACCAGCCACAATATCGAATCCATTTGCCGCAATAATTATTTAAGCGATTCATGGCATAGGCATCGTGCTGCCAATTTTCTTTTATTCCTTTAATAGAAGCTAGGAGTTCAGGACTAAGTGTTTCATCTGCATCTAAGGATAGGATATAGGGGAAACGCGCTTGTTGTAGGGCATAGTTTTTTTGCTGCATAAAACCTTCAAAAGGATGTTGCATAAAACGCGCTTGATAGCGTTCGCAAATCGCTTGTGTAGTATCCGTAGAGTAGGAGTCAACGACCACGACTTCATCCGCTACTGTTTGAGCAGATTCTATACAGCGAGCTATATTTTCTGCTTCATTGTTGGTGATGATGACTAGGCTGAGTTTGATGCTCATGGATGTATTTTTATGATAACCAGTTCCGTTTTAAATTTTGTGTCTTGCCTGTCGGCAGACAGGATTAGCGAAAGAATACGCGCAAGCTAGCCCTTATTTCATACTTGACAAAGCATTA
>JAHDCQ010000392.1 GCA_020629845.1 Saprospiraceae bacterium
ATGCGAGTTTACGATTTTATTTTTTATCCCAGAGTTTGCGCGAAATATGAATTAACAGTATAAGAAGGATTATTTTGAATGACGACAAAGGTAAGGAACGATGAACAAATAAATTTACATTCTTGACTGTCTCTTTTACCTCCATTTTTCACTTTGAAACTGGTCAAACCCCGATAATTATCGTGGGGATATACTCCCACTTTCAAAGCAAAAACTGGAACCAAAATAGCCCTACTCAAGAATATAAATTTATTAATTCATCGTTCCTAATGGACT
The DNA here is from genome assembly GCA_020629845.1 of Saprospiraceae bacterium. Classification (GTDB taxonomy): domain Bacteria; phylum Bacteroidota; class Bacteroidia; order Chitinophagales; family Saprospiraceae; genus JAAUTG01. The sequence goes on from JAHDCQ010000392.1 coordinate 277, forward strand.
AGACTTTGGACAAAAGTCTAGGTCTTTAGCTTTTTAGTCTTTGGTCTTTAGTATATAGATGAATCTAATGTGTAAAGTACTGGAATTCATATTTGATAAAATTCAATTTTCTGAACACGCTAAAGACTAAAGACCAATTTACCAAAGACTAGGACTTTGTCCAAAATCCAGTAATGGAATTGCTTTGAAAAAATTTCATGGAAAATAGATGGGCGAAAGACATTCAAGGTGTCATTCGCTCATCTACGAAATTTGTTTAACGCAAAAGCGTCAAATCGCCTTCAAATACTTGCACTTCTTCATCTACAAATAAAATTTCCGCTACATAGGTAAATACGCCCGGATTGAGTACTTGCCCTTTGTACGTACCGTCCCAACCTACAGTAGGGTCATTGAGCGGCAGGTTTGCACCTTCAAAAACTAGTTCGCCCCAACGATCGAAAATACGGAAGGTATTCATTTGTACGGCTGCAGGTCCAGAAAAGAGGGTGAAGGTATTATTTCCGCTATCGCCTTTGTCATCAGGCGAAAAGACATTCGGGCGGTAAATAGGACGCAGTGTAGCTACTTGTACTAAGACTTCATCTTGTGCGGTGCAGCCATTGTCGTCTTCTATCGTAATAGTGTAGGTGGTGGTGCGTACGGGACTCGCTTCGGGTGTCGTACAATTTTCACAATCCAAGCTTGTAGAATCCGACCATTGAATGCTAACACTCAAGTCGGGCGGATTGGTAGTTGCATTTAAGCGCGTAGAATAGCCCAGCTCAATTTGCTGATCGGCACCTGCATCCACGAAGAAAGGTTCAGGTTCATCTACATTGGCTTCTAAAGTACCAATGCAGCCTCGACTATCGCGCACATAGAGCGTATAGTCGCCTGCGGAAAGTCCACCTAAACTTGGACTATCTTGATAATTAACGCCATCCGAACTATATTCAAAAGGAGGCGTTCCTCCGATACCATTTACTAAGGCACTACCTGTAGGTTCATTATAGCAGAGCACATTGATGACTTCCAATAGCTCAAAACCAATACCTTCAGGCTCATTGATGGTGACATTATCTGTGATGGTGCAGCCATTTGCATCTTGCACCGTGACGGTGTATGTGCCAGCAGCAAGTCCGTTGATGTTATTGCCACTTGTGTTGTTGCTCCACTCATAGGTATAACTACCTACGCCGCCTTCTGCACTTACGTTTGCTTCGCCATCTACTGCACCGAGGCAGCTAATATCTACCCCAATTGCACCAGATTGTAAGGAATCGGGTTGTCCAACGGTAATGAAAAATTCTTCATCGCAGCCCACCACATCACGCACTTCTACCCGATATGTACCCGTATCTATGCCCATAAGGGTATTTTCACTGGTAAATCCATCGCCAAAATCAAATTCATAAGGAGCTGTGCCTTCGGCAGGACTGATGGTGATGATACCATCCGAAAAACCGTGACAAGAGGGTTCTATCACAGGTTCGACATTGCTATTGAGTGCTAAACCAGGCTCGTAAAGTTCTATGAATAATGCCGTTCGGCAACCTTGATTATCTAAAATTTCTACTTCATAATCACCTTCGGAAAGGTTGTTGAGCATATTGGCATTGGGGGCAAAAGTGCCACCTTGCCACGAATATTGATAAGGCATTTGTCCGCCCGAAACTTCTAGGGTAATTGCGCCATTGGTGCCGCCACCACAGTCAGGTAGTTCCAGTACAGGCATTGCTTCTACTGCATCTAGTACTTCAAAGGTTTCAATTTCAGTAACGATACAACCTAAATTGGACTCTACGGTAAGCACCACCGACTTGAAACCACCCGAAGTATATTGAATGGAGTGTGGACCAGGGCCTGAGGCTACGGCAGGTATAGCATCTACACCAAAAGTCCATTCCCATGCCTCGATATTGCCTAGCTCAAAACTGGAGGCATCGGTGATAATGAGACGTTCATCAGAGCAAATAACATTATCCTCATTCTCTGAATCAATAGCCACGCTAAAATCTGCATTTGGGCCAAGGAATGTACCAGAGCCACCAAACTCTATGGAGAAACCATTGCCTTGCGAGGTGAAATTATTAATCACTAAGGCATAAGCCGTGCCAGATACCATATCAAGCGGTGCAAGATAGTTATCGTCGCCTGCTCCTTGACAGCCCGCCTCTTCTGAAAAATCATTACTCCCTGCCCGCAGTCCTGTAGGTCCCATACAAGGACTTGGATAAATAAAATCGCCCGATGCCATACAGCGTAAAATCTGTTTACCACTACAATCGCTTACGCCATTAGGCAGTTCATAAATTACAAAATCGAGGTCATCTTCTTCGGATAGGGGAACGAGGTCAAATTCTAGTGTTCCAGAGCGGTCACAAATCCAAGTGAACCAAGTAGAGTTACTTTCCAGATTAATAGCTGCTGCGCCGCCTGAAAAACAAGTAGCGTCATCCATTTCGTTTCTTATGCTTCCTGCACCTGTTACGGCTTGTACGGCAAAAGGCGAATTATCACACAAGACGGATGCTTGGGGGCAGTCCGATTCAGGCTCGGTGGGGGCATTGTAATTATTGATACAAATTTGGAACGTGCCTTCATTGCCATTGCGCCCTTGCACTTGTAGCAAATAGCGTTGCCCTACTATCAGACCGCCTTTGTAGAGTTCCACAATGTGATTGCCTCCCAAATCACTTGTACATTCTAATTCATTAAAATTATTACAACTCCCACTCCACAGCGCGATTTCGGGCCGTCGCAAGCTACCACCAGGCGCAGTATCTGTATCGCCCCGAACGATAATAGTGACATCCGTAGCACCTGCTATGAAGGTGAACCATACATCATTTTGCCCTCCTGTTTGGCAGGTTGGGCCGTCCCCTACCCAGTTGGTAGGCGTAGCACCTTCATTACTAAAGGCCTCTCTCTCCGAACACCAGTTCGATAATTCTGTTAATAAGATGTCGTTTTCGCACAAATCATTGGACGCTTGTGCGTATACACTAAGGCTAGCTAAGAGCAGAAAAGCAGAAAGTAAGAGCAGTTTTCTCATATTTTTGTTCTTTTTGACTTGTAGATGGGCTTGATTTAGTCGCTGTCGTCTAAATTGCAGCTTTTTGTGTAAAAGACCAATTTAGTCGTTGTTAAATATGTGTTATTTACTACGACGGATATAACTAGGAAAAGGATGTATAAGGCAATAGGCTATTCAATAAACGCTTTGGGTTAGTAATAAGTACATTATACTACCGTATCTTTTTGCAAGAATACACATTTTTTGACGATTATGAAACAATCCATTCCAAATATATTGACCCTCACTAATGCCTTTGCGGGCTGCGTAGCTTTGGTGTTTATCTTCCAACAAGATTGGACAAATGCCTTGATTTGGCTCACTATTGGTTTCATAGCGGACTTCTTGGATGGGGGTGTAGCACGGGCTTTAGGGGTGAGTTCGGAGCTTGGAAAAGAGTTAGATTCTTTAGCCGATATGATTTCCTTTGGAGTAGTGCCAGGGGCGATTATGTATCAATTGCTTCAAAAGCATTTGATAGCTGCTCATTGGAATGAATATCTCGCTTTTTCGGGCTTTTTGATAGCTGTATTTGCTTGCCTTCGCCTAGCGCGCTTCAATTTGGATACGCGCCAAACGGATAGTTTTATCGGCTTACCAACGCCTGCTTGTACCTTTTTTGTCATAGGTTTATTATTGATAGATTGGCAGCAACTAATAGGCGTAAAGCTCGTCGCGCAACCATTTGTATTACTTGGCTTGTGTCTTTTACTATCGTGGCTAATGGTGAGTTCCATTCCGCTGTTTAGCCTGAAATTTAAACACTTTCGCTGGCAGGGTAATCAGATACGCTTTCTGTTTTTAGGATTATCCATTATTCTAATTTTAGGGGTAAAAACTGCAGCCTTAGTACCGATTATTGGGCTTTATATTTTGATGTCTTTGGGTAATAATGCATTTGAATAGTAGCACGAGTGTTGCTTAACGTATGTTCTCTTTTTGTAATTATTCAGAAGAGAGAGCAGAGACCACTTTGTTGAGAGAATAGAGACTTAAAATACGACTTTTTCATCATCCTTGTCTCTGTTCTCACAGTGAAACGGTCTCTGCTCTCTGTTCTACTGAATAGTTACCTCTTTTTTCAAATTAAGCATGTTGCCTT
>JAHDCQ010000393.1 GCA_020629845.1 Saprospiraceae bacterium
CCGTTTTTTAGGACTCGCTCCGATAATTTGCCATAACAACTCAAAACAACTATTTTGGGGCAGTTTTCTACAAAACTTGATTTGATAACAGCTAAATGAATACACCAAACCTAAAATACGCCTTACTCGCTGAACTCTTGCGGACGCTAGAGGCGGAAGGCTTTGCGTTTGGTATAGATAAACATCTACAGCTCCAAACCCTACTCGAAAAACTCCCAGAGGACATCAGCGCAGAGCAACTTAAACAAAGCCTCGCCCCAGCTATTGCCACCAACGAACAAGAACAAACTTTTTTCTATCTCCTCTTTGATCAAGCCTTGAAGCGCGTGGAAGCCGTGCAAGCACAAAACCTAAGTACACCACCGCAGCCAACACGAGGCGACAATTGGATCATCCCCGCTATTTCCTTCTTGACGCTTTTGCTTATTCCTTTGCTATGGATGCTGCTTTTTCCACCGCCCAATTTTTCAAAAAGCATAGACAAGGAATTTGCAGCTTATCTGGATTCTACGTATACGATTTGTCTAGATGAAATCAGTTTGCAGGAACTGAAATTGCCTATACAAACTGCCTATTTTTGCGAAAATGGTAGCCGTAGCGATTCCTCTTTGGTAGGGCAATATGAATTGACGGACGAGTTCTGCCTAGCCTACACTGCAGGGGATACTATTTTGGCGGAAGCAAAAATTTGTACCCGTTTTATTGATAGCAATGCTGATACGCTCACGGTCTATTTTGAGCCGCAACTGAGCGCACCACCTAGCGTAGAACATGACAGCATCCCCGAAGAAGACCCCGTCGCGCAGGCGGCGATATTCGATTATCAGGATTATCCTGTTCGCACCGATATATATGATTTAAAAATTCCAGAGTTAGGCTATTGGCAACAGGTCTATAATCGGCATTATAAAAAGCTAAAAATACTTTTTGCCCTACTCGCTACTTTGCTGACCGCGCTCATTTTGCTACATCGGCAACGCAAGCGACGCAAATTGGTAGCCGAAGTAGAACGCCACAACAATCCGCCTTTTGTGTGGAATATCGAAACCGAAGAAACACCTCTGATTGAGGTCGGTAACAATTTTGATACCTTATTAAATGGATTGCGGAAACGTGCCGAATCCGACCACCGCGTATTTGACGCGCCCAAAACCATCAATGCCACCATCGAGCGGGCAGGTATGATAGATTTTCAATATTCTGCCCAAACCCGTCCGCCTGAATATCTACTGCTACTCGACCGCGAATCGGGCGACAGCCATCGTACCCGCTTTTTTGATTATTTGCAGCAGCGATTTCTAGAAAACGAAGTATTTATTCATCGCTATTTTTATGATAATGACCTACGCCGTGTATGGAATGAGCAACATAGTAATGGACTCAATCTAAAAGAGTTGGGTCGTCTGCACCCTGAGGCGCGACTGATAATTATTGGCAACGCCTATCAGCTCCTAAGTCCGCTTTCAGGCAAATTGGCGAAGTGGGCAAAAATAGTGGCGCAATGGAAAGAGCGCGCCATTCTCTCCTACATACCAAGCGCGCAGTGGGGACGACGCGAACGACAATTGGGTAAAGAGTTCGTGGTGCTGCCTGCGAGTCCCGATAGCTTGCGTTTTCTAGTAGATCAATGGGATCAAGGCGAAGAAGCGGAATTTGAGAAGTGGCGCGATGTGGTGAAAGATGCCCCTGCCGAACCCATTACTTGGGAAGGTGACTTGATGAACACCTTAGCACAACACTATTCGCCAAGCATGTTGCGTTGGATAGCGGCTTGTGCAGTTTATCCTGCGCTGCATTGGGATGCTACACTTTTTATAGGCGAACAAATTGCTACGCCCGAAGCACCGCTTTTAAGTCTCGAAAAGCTGCATCAACTCAATCGCTTAGAGTGGTTTCGGCAAGGAGAAATACCGAAAGAAGCACGGGCGACATTGCTGGATTGGTTGGAGGCGAATCATCCTGAAAGCTTACAACAAGCTCGCACGAGTCTGTTTGAATTATTAGAACAAAACCCACCGCCTAAAGAAAGTGCCGCTTTTGAGGATTATCAACTCAATCGTGACCTCAATGAGTGGCTTATTACTACCAATCGCGGACGCAAGCGCGAATTGGAAGAAGCCATCACAGAACAAATAGATGGAGGCGCAGAACCCGATTTCACCGTCATCAAATACTTGGAGCGTGAGCGTACGCCACTTGACTTTATTGTGCCAAATGCATTTAAGAAATATGTCTATAATAGTGGCTTCAAAGGCTTAGGCTTACGGCGGATGCAGTATGATTTGTTGTGGGCTTTGCCGATTTTAGGCGTGATTTTGTTCATGGCTTTTCTATGGTCGCCACGAATTATGCCTTGCGAAGGAAAAAAAGTGGTCTTTCTAGCAGAATCCTCTAAAAAACTACGCGCCGAACAAGGCTCTATGCTGGATATTATAGAGCGGGTAGTAGGCAAAAATAACGTACGCCCTGATGAAGAACTTCTGCAAGAAGTAGGCAATCAAATTGATACCACACGCTACAATGCTATCCTCGCATTTTTCCAACAAAAAGATAGCACCTATCATGAAGAATTAGAACTGTGCATCAAAAATACAGCCGACTCCATTTTATATGCCGAATATGCCAATCGCCTCTTCATAGCAAGTGCGTTGATACCTGAAGCTAATGCACAAACCCAAGCGGTAGAAGCCATGTATCAAGCTACGCCACACACGCCACTTTTGGATAGTGCGTATGTGGCTTATCATAAAAACACAGCAGTTGCTTACTATGATAAGGCAGTGGATTGGCAATTTAAGCAAAACCCAGAAGCAGACCCGCAACTCTTGCAGCAACGCGAAGAATTAGAAAACGAATTAAATGCAAATAAAGAAGACTTAGAGGCAAGAAATCGAAGAAATCGAACTGATAAAGCAGTAAGAAGGCAGAATGAACGACTGGAGGAAAAAATCCAAGCTTTAGAAGATGAATTGGAGGTATTAAATGAAGAAATAGCGCAAAACAAAGGCAATTTTAATCTCGAAAGTGTGAAAGATAGTATGTGCTTTTATTTCAATGCGGCACACAACTTGGATAGTAATAATGTAGAAATAAAATACGCCTACGATTGGTGTCAGCGAGAGACTTTAAAGGCAGAATTTAGGGTAAAAAATAACAATTGTGAAGCCCCTTGCCGAATCGAATTTCAAAATTTATCGACAGGTGCCAACCGCTATAAATGGTATATAGATAGTAAAATAATAGATGGCAACATCAATAGCTATGACTATGGAACAGCAGGCACCTATCGAGTGACATTAGATGCTTATGATATAAATGACGCAGTTTCTTCCTATACGCAAGAAGTAAAGATTCGTAAAAAAAGAGTAGTAGTAAGTCCACCAAATACAAATCAAGGCGATAATAATAGTATTCCTGATTATCGCCTCACTTGGCAATATCCACAAGTAAAACGCGATACTGTAAGCGAGGCAAAACAGACTATAGCTATTGATATTAAGAGCAATACTCCTTTGACTACTACTAATTTAGTACTCTACCAACATGGTAATACTGTACCTCTAAATGAACTAGACTTAAAAGGCAGTACCCCACGCCAAACAGGGCAAGAACGAAGCTATTCCTATACCTTCCGAAAAGAAATTATACTCCAACATGAAGACGCTGATAACGCACTACAATTGGTAGTACAGGATAAGGATGGAAAGGAAATTGCGAAATCAGCAGAGCATATTTTTGTGCTAAAAAGGGCAGATACCAACTTAAACAATCCGCCACCGCCATTTACTAACTCCAATTATATGTGGTGCTTGGATAATCAGCATGGCAAGGATACACGAGGAAAACGCTCCCCTATGTTCGAGTTCAATGGGGAAGCTACCCAGTTTTTTGAGTATGAATTTGATAGAGATATAGTGTCGAGAGTAGAGCTTTTATTGAAGCAAAACGGCATAGCCACTTATAGAGTGACACCTGAGACAAACGATATATCCTTAAAACAACGCGCGGCACGTGTAAATAATTTAGAAAGTTATTTACCCAAACGCCTATTAATTATCAGTTCTAACGCTGGACCGCCGAATGCAAAATCAGAATGGACAAAAGCCAATGGAATAGAAACCTATTACTATGCGGATAGTTACGAAGGTAGGGAACTGGCTACTATATTTCAAAACAAACTAATCAACGTGACAGGCTGGAATAATAGAGGTATAAAACCAAATAGTAATATCTATGGTCTTAAAAACTCCAAATCGCCTGCACTTTTGCTAGAGTTAGGCTTTTTTAATAATGAAGCACAAGTGCAAGAACTGATGAAAGATAGCGTACGCCAGCAACTCGCCCAAGCTATCGTGGATGCGATATTGGAAGTGGAACGCGCGGCAAGTACTGACCCAACGCAGCAAAAACGCTATTAGTAATATTTATCCGTAAG
>JAHDCQ010000037.1:0-18853 GCA_020629845.1 Saprospiraceae bacterium
AACGCGCACGGGCTTCCGTTATCGGCTCTTTTGACATGAGTACAAAGTAATAGCGTAACTTATTGCCTTTTCCACCTAAACCAGATAAGATGAATCCACTCGAAGAGTCCGTCAGGCGGCTTTCCAATTTCATACGGGCATACATGATGGATACTTGTCCGAATTTCCCCAATTCTTCGGAGCGAGCGGCTAAAATAGCTTCTAAGTGACGGTAGCTTTTCACATCTGCAGCCATACCTAACGCTATCAGGAGGGTTTTCAATTCTTCTATCTCCATTGTTTCCCATCCCTCTTGTTGAGCAAGTACGGTGTCTTGTCCCACCTCTTCTAAAGCCTTTCCTTTTTTATAATATTCCTCTAAAACTGCTTGCGACACCCCTTCTTCCATTACATGGAAGTCGGCAGGTAAAGACTCAATCAATTCCTGTATAGCTGCTAATTCATCAGAGTTCATATAGTTTTATCTTTTAGCACGCTCTTCAAATCTGTATATCTACTTACTTATCCAGCGCGACTGTTTTATCTTTATAATCGGCTAATGCCTGTAATTCTGCTGCTACCCAAGCATTCCATTTCGGCTGTTTGCTGATGTCTGCATACACTTCCGAATCGTATTCATCTTGCTTCAGTTGCAGTTCCTCGAACACTTCTTTTGCAATTTTTTCGTGTTCATTTATCAAAGTTGTATGATTTGATACCGTTTCTGCAACTTTTTTGACAAATTTTCGCGCATAAATTTCCGTAATGTCGAAATGCAACTGCTCATGTGCCAAAATCAGTGAATCATTTTCCGAAGGTTTGAAATAAGAGCCAGGGCAGTAAAACAAACTTTCTGCCTTAAGAACGAATTGAGCGTTCAAAGGGTTGCGTTCGGTGAAATATTGAAATGAAGAAACTGTGGCTGCCTGAAATGGACGCTTTTCGGTACTGCCTTTAAAATCCCGAATTGCCAATTTACGGGCTTCATGCCAAATAATTTCTTCTTCAAAATCTTCTGGATTTGCGATTTTGTAAATCGCTGCTCTGATGCGGTGGCAGGTACTTACATGGTCTGGCTTGCGATGTTCCGTTATTTTCACACAATTGCCACCCATAGCGCGCGCTTCTTTTGCTGCTAATCCAAGTACCGTTTTGAAATCGCATTGTACGGATAAGCCGCCGTCTTTTATGCGGATATTGCCGAGCAATTGGGGTGTACTAGGCGTAAAGTCATCCTCCAATTCAAATACTGCAAAGGGAGCATAGCGCGGCAAGGCTTCGAGTTTGCTACTCGCGCTTTGCTGCACGATTACTTTAGGACTACATGCTAGTAGGCACAATATCAATATTGGATAAATTGCTTCTTTATACACCGAATTTATGATTGATGACTCTAGATTTATTTGATTTTAGATTGTGTGTATAACAAATTGCACAATTGTTGAACTACGATTTATCTGCCAATTTCCCATTGGCGGATAAATTCTAAGCAAAATTTATCGGCTTATGGGAAAAAAGCCGATAAAAAGTGCAATTTGTTATACACACTTTTAGATTTGTCTGCTATGCAGGACGCTTACTCCAATACATCGCTAATAAATAGCCTGAAATTAAGTGCCAAATGCCCCACCAAGCCAACACTAACATCATACCACCCAAGCCATTGAAAAATTGGACTGCCAACGCCAAACCCAAAGCTGTATTTTGAATCCCTGTTTCTATGGATACCGCTCGCGAGTCGCGGATGCTTAAGCCCATGAGCCGTGCAAACCAATAGCCGACGGTAAGCGCGAGTAGGTTATGCAGCGTCACCGTAGCGAATACGCAATGCAGGAACTCTGATAAATTGTCCCAATTTGCAATAATGGCTACCGTCACGAAGATAAAAAAGATTGTTACCGAGATGTTTGCAATGGGCTTTTGGATACGTTTTGCCCAATCGGGATAGCGCGTACGGAAGCCCACCCCTAAGGCTAAGGGCAAAATGACAATGACGATAATGGAAATCACCATTTCGATAGGATTCACGCTGATTTCTTGTAGAAAATCGGAGGTATAGGGAAACAGTCGGGAGAGCAACTCAAAGCCAAGGGGCGTAATCACGATCGCGCCGAGCGTAGTAATAGTAGTAAGCGTGACGGATAAGCCCGTATTGCCCCCAGAAAGATGCACAAAGAAATTGGACGCGCTCCCGCCAGGGCAGGTCGTGAGCAGTATCATTCCAAGTGCAAAACTGGGTTGGGGGCGGAAAATATAGATTAATAGTAGTGTCAGGAGCGGCAAGAGCATATACTCCGAAATCAGACCTACGATGGGTAGCTTAGGCGTTTTGGCTACTTGCTTAAAGTCATCGAGGTCAATATCGAGGGCTACCCCAAACATGATAAAACTCACACAGAGATTGAGTAGAATGACACTATTCCTATCAAATACAATTACAACCGAGTCTATATTTTCGCACATTGCTTTCTATTAAATTTGAACGCACAAAAATAGAATGTTCTGCGAAAGCAAAGGGCGGAAATACAGATTTTTTTGTATCAAAATTCATTTCCTATAATTAAAGACATTCTAAAGGTAGAGACGACATGCCTGCCGTCTCCTGTCACGTGAGGTTTTCCTATACAGCAAAGTTCTCCCACCAATGAATTGGTGGGCTAAAAATATTTCGTGATGAAATTCAGTCCACCAATTCATTGGTGGGGACATATGTAAAAACATATACTGTAAATTTTTCAGGCGAAAAAGTGCAATTTGTTATACATACCGACTAAACATGTTTCTACCTAAATTCCCAAAAACCCCTATCTTCACACCCTAAAAACAGGAATTACCGATATGAGAAAAGTAAGCATTATAATTGCCACCCTTTTATTTTTTGCAGGCTGTAGACAAGTCAATGAAAACTATGCCGAAGACGCGCAGCAAGCCGAGTGGACACATCAATCCATGAAGCGACTGACCGATGTAATCGTGCATGATATATTTTCGCCGCCCGTAGCGAGTCGCATTTATGCCTATCCGAGTATTGCGGCTTATGAAGCTTTGCGCCACGACCATCCTGAATATACGAGCCTCACAGGGCAGTTACACGATTTTTCGCCCATACCGCAGCCCGAAGCAGGACAGGAATATTGTTTCCCCTTAGCGAGTGTGCATGCCTTGTTAAAAACAGGAAAAGCCCTCATTTTTTCGGAAGATAAAATAGAAGCCTTCGAGGAAGAAGCCTATGCCAACTTCAAAGCTTTGCAAATGCCAAGTGGCGTGTATGAACGTTCCCTAGCTTATGGCGCGGCGGTCAGTGACCATATTTTGGCTTGGGCGGATAAGGACAACTATAAGCAAACGCGCACCTTCCCGAAGTACTCCATCACAGAGGAGGAAGGACGTTGGAAGCCTACCCCACCCGATTATATGGACGCGATAGAACCACATTGGAATAAGATTCGTCCTTTTGTGTTGCAGTCGCCAGAGCAATTTACACCACCACCACCTACGCCTTTCGATATGAAGGAGGATAGTAAATTCTATGAGGAACTGATAGAGGTCTACGAAGCCCTAGCAGATGATACGGACGAGCGCACCGAAATCGCCAAATTTTGGGATTGCAATCCTTATGTCTCGCATCATAAAGGACACGTCATGTTTGCGACCAAAAAAATCACGCCTGGCGGACATTGGATAAATATCACCCGAACGGCTGCCGAGCAAGCCAATTCGGATATGATGCAAAGTACGGCGGCTTATGCACAAGTAGCGATTGCGCTGGCAGATGCCTTCATTAGCTGTTGGGATGAAAAATACCGCAGCAAACTCATTCGACCTGAAACGGTGATTAATACGCACTTGGATGAGGATTGGATGCCGCTTTTACAAACGCCTCCTTTCCCTGAACACACGAGCGGGCATAGCGTAATCTCCCGCGCCGCAGCCATTACTTTGACAGATATTTATGGCGACAATTTCGCTTTCGTGGATAGCACCGAAGTGGAATATGGTTTGCCGCCGCGTAGTTTTACCTCCTTTTTGCAAGCTTCGGAAGAGGCGGCGGTGAGTCGCCTGTATGGTGGCATTCACTATCGCCCAGCTATTGATTATGGCGTAGAGCAAGGGGAAAAAGTTGGGAAGTATATTGTTGAGAAATTGAAAATTGAAAAGTAAGAAAACGCATTTCTCTTGATTACACACTTTATAATACCGTTACTATTTTGAAAAATATTTGTTTGACATTTTTCCTCCTCCTAGCATTTATCCCCACTCAGGCACAAGATGAATTTGCTGCACTAGAACAAGAAATAGACAGCCTAGAGCAAGTGCTAGAACAACTGCCTAAAGATAGTTCGCGTTTTGACGTACTAAGTAATATGGCATACGCTTCCATTTATGGAGGTGATATAGATGGATATGTTAAGTATACTAAAGATTATCTTAGTTTGGCGAAAGCTTTAGATGATAAATTTCATTTAGGAAAAGTGTATAGTAGAATGATTCCCAATTTTAAGTTCGCTGATGTAAACGTCTTTGATGAATATATGGCAGAAGGGGAAGCCTATTTAATAGAAGCAAAAGATACTATCAATTTTATAAATCTATTAACTAATAAAGCCGCTTACGCAAGAACTAATTTAATAGATTACGAATTAGCTATTCAACATTTACAAGAAGCGTTAGCACTTTGTGAGCAAATAGATTGCCAAGAAGAGAAGGTCGAGATTAATATGCATTTTGCGGGCGTACTTATGGCAATGGATGAGTGTCAAAACGCAATACCATACATCAATGAAGCATTAAACGACCCCAATGTGTCCAATATTAGCGCAGGGCGATTGCTGGAAATGAAAGGCATTTGTTACTATAATAGCAGAAATTTAGATTCCGTTTCCATTATTCTTCATCAGGCATTTGATATTTTCCAATCAGAAAATGATACTTATAGTCTTCAGTCTGTAAGTAGTGCATTAGGAGCTTACTACCTTGAAAAAAAGAATATTGTAAAAGCGAAAAAATACTTTCAAATAATTGAAGACATCGCCGAAGAAAGTGCAGAAGAATCCATATATGTATATGATAGTTTTTTCGCTTTAGCTGATTACTATAAAATGGAAGGGGTATTAGATTCCGCTATTTTTTTCTATGAAAGATCCATAGTAGACTCAACATTTACCCAAGATGGTTTAGAAGATATTAATAATCAGCATATATATTCTTCCTTGAGTACGATATATGAAGAATTAGGCAATTATGAACTAGCTTTTGTCTACTTAAAAAAATATAATGTATTGCATAATAGAGCCTTAGCTAACGACGCTAAAATAGCCGCAGAAGAATTCAATGTCCAATATGAAACTGCCGAAAAAGAAGACGAAATAGACCAACTCAATTCTAGCAATCAGCTACTATCAGCAAAAAATCGAAACTATCTCTTAGGCATGTTAGGTTTTGGACTGTTTGGTCTATTTAGCTTTTTAGTGTATTTAAATATTCGTAAGAAAAATCAAGTTATTTCGGAGCAGAAAGCACGTTTGGAGCAACTCAATATTACCAAAGACCGCATTTTTGCCATTATCGGGCATGATATGCGAAAGCCTGCTTTGGCATTTCGAGGCATTGGTAAAAAGGTCAATTATCTACTCCAAAAGCAAGATTACAAAACGCTCAATGCCTTAGGCAATGCCATAGAAAAGGATGCCCTCGCTTTAAATAAACTTACCGACAACTTACTCAATTGGGCATTGACACAGAAAAATGTAATGCCTTATAATCCGCAACGCTTTGCAGTAGCAGATATAGTAGAGGAAACACTTAGCGTGTTTCAAGCAGTAGCGCGGGATAAAAACATCCAACTTCAATCTAAAATACCTACTGATTTGTATGTGTTTGCAGACCGCAATGCCCTACTCACTATCATTCGAAATTTGGTGGATAATGCGATTAAATATACCCCTGAAAATGGGCAAATCAATATCATAGCTAATGCAGATAATGACAAAATAAGCCTACAGGTAGAAGATACAGGCGTAGGTATTCCGCAAAGTGAATTATCTACTATTTTTCTCCTGAAAGAGGATAAAAGCAAAGTTGGCACAGCAGGCGAACAAGGCACAGGCTTGGGCTTGCATCTTGTGCATGAGTTGGTAAAACTCAATAAAGGAGCGATTGAAGTAGCGAGTACGCTAGGGCAAGGTACGCGCTTCAATCTAGAATTGCCAACAGCTTAAGGGCATGAAAATCATCTGCACCGTCACTACCGACTTGACTTATGACCAGCGCATGATTCGCATTTGTACGAGCATGGCACAGGCGGACTATGAAGTGCTTTTGGTTGGGCGTACATTGCCGACTTCTAAGCCTTTACAAGAACGTCCTTATCAACAAAAACGCCTTCGGTGCTTCTTCAATAAGGGCAAGTTTTTTTATTTAGAATACAATCTGCGGCTCTTATTTTTTCTTTTATTTCAAAAAGTGGATGTGCTATATGCGGTAGATTTGGATACGATTTTACCTGCTTTTTTAGTCAAAAAAATACGCCGCAAAACCGCTATTTATGATGCCCATGAATACTTCACGGAAACACCCGAAGTAGTAGGTCGAAGATTCACCAAAAGTGTTTGGGAAGCTATCGCAAAGCTGGCTATTCCTAGCATGGATTACTGCATCACCGTAGGGCAGGCTTTAGCGGATTTGATGGGTAAAAAATATAACAAGCCTTTTCATATCCTGCGAAATGTACCTTTTCCACAAAAAAAAATAGCAACTCCAAAACCGCAAGCCCCCGTCCTGCTCTATCAAGGCGCACTCAACGAAGGACGTGGACTAGAAGAAATGATAAGCGCGATGCAGCACATCTCTAACGCTCAACTTTGGCTGGCAGGCGAAGGCGATTTATCCCAACAATTACGGCAACAAGTACGCGATTTAACATTAGACCAAAAAGTCCAATTTCTAGGCTATGTGCAACCGAATGACTTGCGCCAACTTACGCTACAAGCTAGTATCGGATTGAATTTATTACAAAATAAAGGCTTGAGTTACTATTATTCCCTCGCCAATAAAGCCTTTGATTACATCCAAGCAGAAGTACCTTCCTTGAACATGGCATTTCCTGAATATATAGCTTTGCAGGAACAATATGGAGCATTTGAATTAGTAGAAAATCTGGAAAGTACAACACTTGTAAATGCTATTCAAAAACTGCTTTCGGATGAGGTCTATTATCAGCAATGTGTAGAAAATTGCCGTAAAGCGAAGCAAGTGTTACATTGGGAAAATGAGGAACAGGTTTTGTTGGAAATCTTGCGCGCAGAGGCGCGAAGACGCAAAGTACTTTAAGCACTTCGCGTCTTTGCAACTCCGCTGAAGCATTAAGACCGCAAATACGAAGCTCCATTCACATCCAAAATCGCACCTGTCATAAACTCTGTTCCTTCGGAGGCTAGAAAAAGGATGGCTTTGGCTACTTCTTCGGGCTTTGCTACGCGGCCAAGTGGGCTTTGTTGTTTGATAGACGTGCCTGCTTCGCTATCTAGTATTTTTTTCGCCATATCCGTCTCCACAAAACCTGGCGCGACAATGCCTACGAAAATATTATACTTCGCCAAAGCCTGCGCCATAGACTGGCTCATGGCATTCAGTCCTGCCTTACTTGCGCCATAAGCAGGATGTCGAGGTTCGCCCCGAAATGCGCCACGCGAAGAGACATTCACAATACGCCCGCCGCCTTGATGAATCATCTGTTGGGCGGCACAAAAACTAACATTCGCAGCTCCGAGCAAGTTGGTGCGTAAGGTATGTCGCCAAGCGGCTTGCCATTGCTCATAGGTACATTCATCCACAGGATGCGGCACGTATACGCCAGCATTATTCACTAAAATGTCAATACCACCGAGATTTTTTGCTACGGTTTGCACCAAGCTTTCTGCGGACTGCGGCAAGGAAATATCGGCTTTAACAGCGATATGCTCCGAACCATCTAGGGCTTTCACTGTACGTTCGGCAGCACGACGGTCGCGCACGAAATTAATCGCTACTTGCGCGCCTTGCTTTGCAAATGCTATAGCTGTAGCGCGCCCAATTCCCCGTGAGCCACCTGTGATGAGTACTTTTTTGTCTAAAAATTCCATTGGCATTTTTTATTACACTTTTCAACGATGCAAAAGGCTTAAGTAGTTCCCTAGTGAATATTTAATGACTGCTTAATAGTAGGCACAGTCTAGAAAAGGTTCTTCATTTTTTGTCTTGATACAAAAAACGAAGCAAAAAAAATCAAGACTCTATTCCTTTCTTAACGCTCCAAAAGCGATAAAAAAGCTAAATCCTACAAACTCGCTCTACGAACTATTTTTCAAGCAAATATTATCTGCTAACTTGCTGTAGAAGCTTATTTCTTGGCTTCGTTTTAGCTCAAACAATGTAGTATTTTTAACGCTTTTTTACCACTTTTTACACTAAAAGTAATAAGGTCGAAAATCCTTTTTTCAAAGTGTCCACTAGTAAGTAATGACTGACTGAATGATAATTATTCACTCATTCAACATTCTTTCATTCACTCATTGAGACTTGTTATGCCATTTCATTTACATAGTCTTCCAAATAGGTAAAGTGCTTTCCAAGCTGCCCGTTTTCTGCTACTGTAGCACGTTCAATAACAGCACTCTCTTCCTTCAATAACTCTGGTAAAATATGTTCGATAAACTGATTGCCAAATGCAAAAGACGCATCGCGTGGGAGTTCATTCGGCAAGTTATCAATCGTCATCATATCAATGCAATCTGCTTGATAGGAGTCACATTTCTCTTCTGTTATAGGATTGTACCCAAACACTGGATTAGCAATGGTAGAGGCATCCAAAGTAGATGGAATAGACGATACTGGTGCAATATCGCAAGTGACATCCGCAATAACTTTTATCTTGAAATCCTCCTGACGCATGTCTTCTTTCGTAAAGAAGGCAGGCGCAGCATTATCCCAATAAATACCATTAATCATGATGTCGCTCACCTTTGTATAGGGCAAAAAGGCATTCTCAAAATCGGTAGGATGTTTATAGAATTCCTTGTTTTCAAAAGCGCGGCCTTCTTTATGCGCTACATATTCTTGTGCGGTAAGCTGTGTGAATACTGCCTCCTCAAAAGTATCTGTCAAGTAGGCTGCTGGACTCACTTTTCGGATGCCCATATCTTCTAGCACCTTTGCAGCACCACTTCCTACGCGCCCTGTCCCCGTAAGTGCTATTTTCACAGCAGGCCAAGTGGTTTCCTTGTATTGCGCCACAGCTTCGGCATAGTCAAAGCAGTCTTTCATGCGCTTGAGTTGGAATTTGCCTGTGCGTTGTGCATATGTCCAAAGGGCATTATGCGCCCCTACCATACCAGCAAAAAAACCGAAAGCAATTAGACGTTGTCCGCGCTCATTGGTGAGTACTTCATAATCAAGCAAACGGATGTTTTTGGCTAAAATAGCTTGTAATAATTTTCGATTATAAGACTGCTTTTTGATAGTGTGGGAAAAGAAAAAGTAGGTCTTATTTGGAATCAATTGCTGAATAGGCACTTCTTTTACGCCCATCAATACATCACAATCTGAAAGATCATAGCTTAAGGGAATATTTTCGGCGATATATTCTTCATCCTTATAGCAGCGATTCGCGGAACGCTGTACGGCAACTGTTGCATGGGCTTGTACTTGTTTGCATTGTTTTGGGGTAAGCGGTACGCGCGAATCTGGTGGCGTTTTCCCTTCTCTAATAATTCCAATTTTCATGTATGTGGTGTGTTTTATTTAGTCGATGTTAACTTTTACGGGCAATGTCTAAAACTAGATTCGTTCCAATGGATTCGAATAATGAATTTGCACAAATTTAAGATAAAAACTACCTTGTGCTTCTCTTCTGCATGAAAATTCTATACAACTAGAAACTTTTTATATGTAGAAGGGGTTTACACTTTTGCATACCAGTTAAAGTATTGGTGTAGAAGTGGAGAGATAGTTTACTAATTTCCAAGATTATAAAATCATAAATCTTAAATCAGATAGTTCTTCAATCATATATCTGCTTTATGCAAGTAACAGTATTAAGCTAAACAGATTAAAGATTGATAATGTATGATTTATCTGATATATGATTTCACTTTTTGTGGTAGTAGCTATTTTCTGCTTCAAATTACATTGGGGGCGTAAAGGAATCGACAGGAATGTTCATTTAATAGTAAGCATGTCGGAGTAAGAATGCTCACTCCGTTAACAAATGGTATTCAAACTTTTCTTATATGGCAACAGACAGTTCGCCATGGCTGCCTAAGACTAGGTCTTAGAACGCTTTTGTGCCGTACGCTTGACACCTGATACACAGTGTGCCGCACACCATCCGCCCGAAAGGGCACTCAGGTTAGTTTTTGCAAGTATCTCGATGCAAAAATGAAATTCAGGGGTTAAGGTATAACTATAAGCGCGTTTCTGGGCTTTTGATATACTCGAAAATTCGATAAGAAACTAAACATGAAGAAAGCTATTGAGTGCCTTCTCTGGACGCGAGTTCGACTCTCGCCGCCTCCACTTTTATTTTTTAATGATGGGCGATAAGCGGATAAAAACGTTTATTTCATCGCTCATTATTCTAAAAAAAATTACCTTTACCACACACATAAAACGCCTTGCTTCTTCTTAAGTAGTAGGGCGTTTTGTGTTTATATATCATGTATCTCGCACCATACACCCTCGTCTTAAAGGAGTATTAAGAATCACTTATACTGCAATTTTTTATTATTGATAAAGTTTTAATCAAAATAGATTTCTTAACAATCCACTTTAGTGGTAGGAAATTATCAACTATGAAATTAATCTATACATTTTTTCTCAGCTTGGCAGCAGTCGCTTTATTCGCACAAGCACCTTGCCAACCTGACCCTATGTACGCAGATACGATTGGCGTATTTCCTGCACCTTTTGATGCAGAAGCAAATCCAGATGGAGGAATTACCGAAGCGGCTTGTATCGGCGAGCCTTATGAATTTGTACTAACGGCAGTCATTGGCGATACCTTATCGCTTTCTGGCGTTCCTGTAGTGCTAGACTCTTTAGTGATTGTTTCTGTAGATGGACTTCCTGCGGGCCTAGATTTTGGCTGTAGCACGGATAATTGTGTAGTAACGACGGCAGATACTGCTGCTTGTTTAGTGATTTCAGGTACACCTGATGAAACAAATGAAGCGGGTGTTTATCCTTTGGTGCTTAATGCTATTATTTACTCTGGATTCGTAGAATTGGAGCTAACATTTCCAAATCCTCTTATCGCACCAGGTACATATGACTTGACATTGAACGCAATGGGCGAATGCGAGCCGTCAAATGTATTCAATAGCTCACAGGCAGGCTTTGGCTTTGGTTTCGCGCCTAATCCTGTAATGGATTTTGGAGAATTAACCATAGAAGTACCACAAGCAGGCGAGTATGAATATGTGATTTATAACTTACTCGGAAGAGCGGTACAGCGTCAGCAGTTACGCTTACAAGCAGGTGTCAATAGACAACTTGTAGATGTGCAAAATCTACCTAAAGGCATCTATCTACATAGTATGCAATATGACAATGAGCGCGTAACAAAACGCCTCATCGTACATTAAAAACGACTGACGGCCAACGGTAGACGGACGGCTTCGCCTTGACGGAAATAAAAACTTGCTTATGCAAATTTTCCGTCCAGCGCATCGAAGAAATACGACCGTCTACCGTTATCCGTCCAGCGTAGCGCCCCTTAAATAATCGTAGATGCTCCTGCACGCACTACATCTTGGCGCAATTGATAATCTTCATCTGCAATGTAAGCCGCTAGTATATCACCGATTTGACTGGTATCGCAAATCATTTGTGGGTCGAGTTCTATAGTAGCAATACCTTGTCTCAATAAGCCTGTGACTGCTGTTCTTATGGCTTTTGCTTCTTTTCTTAGTTTAAAATGCTCTAGCAATAAAGCCGCAGAAAGTACTGCTGCGATGGGGTTTGCTATTCCTCTGTCGGTAGCATAAGGAAACGAGCCATGTATGGGTTCAAAAAGTGGAGTCTTATCTCCTAAAGAAGCCGACGGCAACATCCCTATTGAGCCTGTAATTAGGCTGGCTACATGCGATAAGACATCACCAAATAAATTGGGCGTAAGGATAATATCGAACTGCTGCGGCGTGAGTAAAATGCGCGTAGCGGCATTATCAATATAAAGCATATTTACCGCTACATGGCTATATTCCATCGCTAAATCTTGTATCACTTCACGCCAGAGTCGGGAAGTTTCCAAGACATTCGCTTTATCCACTAGCGTGAGCTTGCCACGACGCTGGGCAGCGTGTTCAAAGGCTTTGCGTGCAATACGTTCCACCTCCGCAGTAGAATACCGACAAATATCGGTAGCCGTTTGTCCATCTTCGCTACGAGAGCTGCCTCCAAAATAAATACCTCCCGTCAATTCTCTATAAATGACAAAATCTACGCCTTTTACATTCTCTGCTTTTAAGGCAGAATAGTGCAGCAAATTTGGCGAGGTTTTTACTGGACGAATATTCGCATAAATGCCTAACTCCTTCCGCAGACGCAATAAACCTTGCTCGGGACGCATCTTTGCTTTAGGATTATTGTCAAAGCTCGGATGCCCTACTGCACCTAGTAGCACTGCATCGGCATTGAGACAGGTTTCTAAAGTATACTCAGGCAAGGGGTCTCCAGATTTATTGATTGCCGTAGCTCCTATATCCGCATGATGATAATCAAATTGATGCCCAAAACGCTCTGCTATGGCATCCAATACTTTTTGTGCTTGCTCAATCACGTCGGGTCCTACTCCGTCGCCCGGTAGAATGGCTATTTTCTTATTCATCTCTGTATATTGTAGATGTGATACCTTTTTGTGTATTGTTTTCTATTACTTATATATTTCTTTAAACCTAAGGGCTAAAGGTAATTTTTTTGTTTACAAAATACAGAAGAGTACGTATTTAATTTTGAGTTAAAAGTGTTTTTTGAAATAAAAAATACTAAGCCAGGATTGATAAGCGCGACGAAGGAGCGATTGTTAAGCCCGAATTGCTTACTTGGGCTTAACAATCACTCCTTCGTCGCGCTTATCAATCCTAAATCAGCTAACTTTTTACATAGGGAAAAATTTTACGTTCACTTGGGCTTTGCAATCCCTACTTCGTCGGGTTTACGAATCCTAATCTATTTGCCAAAGTTCTTTGCCTTCCATTTTATAAGATGCGTGAAAATCAAGAAAGAGTTGCTCACCCCATTTCATATCCCCATCACCAAGTAGTTGAAATATTTTCGATTTAGCTAGAGCAGTTTCTTTCTCACTACAATAAGCATTGTACGAACTGTATTTCCATGTTTCATACATAAGTGTATAGCCATGATGAATTGGATTATGATGGACATAAGCTAGTTTATGCAAGAATGTACTATCAGCTAATACCTGTACACGCTTAAATCGTTTTTGGAATAATGCGCCTTTAAAATTGCCCTCTCCTTGCTTATATTTTAGAACAAAACTACTAAATAGGCGACGCATTTGATCTTCTAAAAATGCATTATAGGAAATTGCGTCTTCAATATTTACTCGACTGGAGGCATTAGTATTTTCCTTCAGGATGATGTTCCTATTAATGGGAAGAATTTGGAGCAATAAATGAAAATGATTAGGCATCAAACAGTAAGCATATAAATCCGTATAAGGGCTAAGGTAACGTTTGACATTATGCAAAAAGAACTGATAATCTGCTTCATCTCTAAATAAGTCGCGCCCTTCTACACTCCTATTATAGATGTGGTAAATGCCGTGTTCGACAAACTTTTGCCAGTAATTGAATGCCATACTAAAGATTTTGAGTTAAGCTGGGATTAATAAGCGCGACGAAGAAGCAATTGTTAAGCCCAAAGTATTGCTATTTCTTAGCGAAAGGTAGTTATACCATTTTTTAAATAGCTTACCTTTACTTGGGCTTCGCAATCCCTCCTTCGTCGGGCTTACGAATCCGATTTGGATTAGTTCGTCACCATGAAACGCTTACCAATAAGGTGCGAATCAGTAGAAAGGCGCAAGAAGTAGGTACCTGCTGTTAGGTTCGATACATCCAAGGTTACTTGCTGCGCGTTTTGGTACTGTAGGCTTTGTACCAATTTGCCTGTAACATCAAATACTTGAACCGTTGCATCCTTTTGTAACTCTACCGCATCAATCTGAACCGTCACGAAATCTGTGGTAGGATTCGGGAATAACTTCACTTCATTCGCGCTTACAAACTGTGCTGTATTAGATACTTCACCGAAAGAATACGCTCCTGTCAAGGTATTTAAAGTAACGCGATACGAGCCTGCTGTCATAGGAATATTCGGACCATCCTGCACACCAACGCCCACAGGGAAATCTGCTTCTCCCCAGTTGATTGCCCAATCGTCATCCTTACGGAATTTCACTTCACCATCTGTCAATTCCATATCAATTGACCAAGTGAACGCTTCTGTTGTACTTGCTGTCATGTCCGTATCTTCGTCCCAGCCGCCTGGTGTTGCTGTTCCGATGATACCGATAGAAACTGGTGTGAAGCTATAATCGCCGCTCGTAGCGTTGAAGTCAATCGTCCAAGCCCCTTCAAAAGTTGGGATGTTATCGCCATCCTGTACGCCTGTACCTGTTGGGAAACCATTGTCACCCCAATTTACTGCCCAATCATCATCCGCACGGAATTTCATCTCACCATTGGTCAAACCAATTTCAACAGACCATTGGTCAGGCTGTGCCAAATCTTGAATCATATCAATATCCGAGTCCCAACCGTTGCCTGTGCCAG
Source organism: Saprospiraceae bacterium (assembly GCA_020629845.1). Taxonomy (GTDB): domain Bacteria; phylum Bacteroidota; class Bacteroidia; order Chitinophagales; family Saprospiraceae; genus JAAUTG01. Next base: position 14,811 of record JAHDCQ010000037.1, read on the forward strand.
AACCGATAATACCTACAGAAGTATAAATCGCCAATGGATTGCCAAAAGTATATTCGCCTGTTCTGGTATTGAAAGTTACATTATAAGAACCTGCCGTTACAGGAATATTGTCGCCATCTTGCACCGCTGTACCCATTGGGAAATCCGCTGCCCCCCAGTTTACTGCCCAGTCATCATCGGCACGGAATTTTGCTTCGCCATCTAGGAATTCCATATTCACAGACCACTCATAAGGATTATTTGGATTTTGTACCATGTCCGTATCCATATCCCAGCCACCTGGTGTTGCTGTTCCGATGATACCAACCGTAGCATACACTACTTCATTTGGCGTGAAGGTATATTCGCCTGTCACATGATTAAATGTCACTTGATACTCACCAGGAGTAGCAGGAATATTTCCACCATCTGTAGTGGCTACACCTGTAGGAAAATCTGTACCTCCCCAGCTTACGTCCCAAGCGTCATCCGCACGGAATTTTAGTTCTCCTTCTGTGAGTGTCACAACACCTGTCCAAATGTAGAAGGTTTCAGGGTCTTGCATCAGGTCGGTATCTTCATCCCAACCACCAGCCGTAGCTGTTCCGATTACCCCCATCGTAGCGTATTCTGGAATCGGGAAGTCAAAGCTATATTCGCCGCTTGCAGAATTGAAGGTAATAACATACTCACCTGCTGGTACTGGAATATTGTCGCCATCTTGCACACCGATGCCCACAGGGAAATCAGCCGAACCCCAGTTTGCAGCCCAATCATCATCCGCACGGAATTTTGCTTCGCCATCTACTAAAGTCACCTCTAGTGTCCATAGGTTCGGATTATCAGCATCTTGCATCATATCGGTATCCATATCCCAGCCGCCTGGTGTTGCTGAACCAATCAAGCCCACGCTAGCATATGTTGGTGATGTAGATACAAAGCTATACTCTCCTGTTTCCGAATTGAAGGTGATGTCATACATAGCACCTGACACAGGAATATTATCGCCACCTTGCACACCTACGCCCATAGGAAAATCAGTAGCTCCCCAATTCACTGTCCAATCATCATCGGCACGGAATTTTGCTTCGCCTGTAGTGAGGGCTAGGCTGGCTGTCCAGACATTAGGATCTGTATCGCTTTGGGTCATGTCGGTGTCTTCATCCCAACCACCTGGTGTAGCTGTTCCGATGATACCTACCGAACCGAACTGTGCTTGTACCGCAGTACCGAGTACCACAAGTGCAAGTGTATAAAGTATTTGTTTCAACATTGTTACTAAATTTAGTTTATGAATGACATTTTTATAGTTATGAGATAGGAGTTATGAATTATGAGTTATGAGTTTTTGCTCATCACTCATACTTCATAACTCATCCCTCACATTATTCCTTCACAAATTTAAAAGTCTGCTGCAAGCCCTCTCTTGTGCAAGATAATATATAATTTCCAGTAGGCAAATCGCTTACTTGCAAGCGGTTTTGATTAGCTGTGAATATGCCACTTTGTAAAGTCTTGCCTTGCATATCTGTCAAAATGTAGTGCGCGCCTGTGAGTGGTGCGTCCGTGGTAGTTTGCACAAAAAGTTGACTGCGTACAGGATTTGGATAAGCTACCCATTCCTTATGCTGCACAATATCGCGGGTGGATGTTTCTGTGTCAAATTTATACATTTTTGTGCTATATGCACTTAGACTAATGCCTGTGATGTTCTTGCCTGTTTCTACTTCTAGACTGACATTTGCACCACTTAGCAATTCTTTTACAGAATAATTTTGAACCGCTAAATTAGTATTATCTACATCTAAAATCAGACCCGCCACAGGCGAATTAGAGGTATTGACTAATACCAAAACCGTCTCTCCCTCATACTCACGCATGAAAGCTAAAATGCGGCTACTGCTGCTTCCCAAAACACTTAAATCACCACGACGCAGTGCCACTTCGTCATTACGAATGTGAATTAAATCTTTATACCAATTCAGCAAAGAAGTCGGGTTTTGCTCCTGCGAAGCGACATTGAAAGTCGTATAATTCGAGTTCAAATCAATCCACGGGCTACCTGTGGTGAAGCCACCATTTGCACCGCTCGTCCATTGCATTGGGGTACGAATAAATTCATCGGGTTTTAGACCTTTCATGCCTATTTCTTCGCCATAATAGACGTAAGGAATGCCTGGCATACTCAAGTAAATTGCTGCCGCCGCTTTTTGCTTGCTTTGGTTGCCACCTAGTGTTTCTATGATACGTTCTTGATCGTGATTACTCAAAAATGTGCCATACTGCATGTGTGGGTAGACGCTGTAAGTATTCTTCAAGGCGTTGCCTAAATAACGCGCATCGCCTGTATTCACCGCATTGATGATATTGCCTGCTACTTCAAATTCAAAGCAATAATCGAGTCCCTCATCTTCCACATAATTGCGAACGATGTTCGTGCTTGTCCATGCCTCTCCTACGGTGAATGCATCGGGTTTGGTGTTTTTATAGTGCGCTCTGAAATCTCTCCAAAACTGGAAAGTGGTTTCGGTATCTTCTAGCTTAGTGCCGTCTTCAAAGATGTATTTTACGGCATCCAAACGGAAGCCATCTACGCCAATATCTTCTAGCCAAAAATCGGCAATGTCAAACATTTCCGCTTGTACGGCAGGTTCTTCGTAATTGAGGTCGGGCATACCACTCCAAAAGAGTCCGTAGTAATAGCCTGTGGGTTTAAAATGCCAAACATCTTGCCCCCACGGCCCGCTATAATTCGGGCGCGTACCAGACCAGCGATACCAATTGCGATACTCGCCATTTTGATTCGCTACGGCATCCAAAAACCAGGGGTGAGCGTGCGAGGTATGATTCATTACATAATCAATAATGACGCGAATGCCTCGTGCATGAGCTTCTTCTAGGAACTCTTGAAAATCCTCCATCGTGCCATAATCGGGTTCTATGGAGCGAAAGTTACGCACATCGTAGCCGTGATAACTTGGCGAATCGTGGATGGGCATCAGCCAAATGCCTTTGATGCCTAAATCGTCGGTCGTGTTCGGGTCGCCGTCGTTGAGGTAATCCAATTGAGAGGTTAAGCCTTTAAAGTCGCCAATCCCGTCACCATCGCTATCGTAGAAACTTCGCACGAAGATTTCATAAAATACGGCATCATTCCACCATTCTAACTCCTCACGGTCGCGTTCTTCTATCGTGATGTAATCTTCCAAAACTAGCGTATCGGAAGCATTGGCATTGCTTATAATCAAGGTCACATCGTAGGTACCTGCACTAGCATAGCCTACTTCTACGCCTGCTTGGGTAGCGGTATGTGGGTTGCCGCCTTCAAAAATCCATTGGCGATTATTCACTACGCCTGCCGAAGCATCTTCAAAGTAAATAATGCCTTGACTAAATACTTCTGTATTACTGGCGCGTACATTGGCTTGAGGAGGTGCGTCATTTGGGAGTTCATCATTATACCAAACTAAGATGTTATTTTCGCCACTTTGTACGGTATATCTTCGGTTTCCACCGCCGCCTGGGAACTCTTCCGTCCCATTCCAATTCCCTTTTCTGCGAAATTTAAACTCTATGGTCTCCCCTACCGAAAAGCCGCTTATGGTAACACTATAAATGCCGTCGCCATCTGCATCTGTCAAACGATAGGTAGTACCACCCCAATCGTTGAAGGTACCTGCAATATCGAGCGGGTCGCTACTACTAAAATTGCCTTGTTGAATTTGATGGTTCATATTGACATTGAAGTCAATAGAAACGGCATGGCTGAGGAAGGGAGTTAGTACAAAAAGTATGAAGAGTTTGATATATGAATTATTCATGTAAGCGGCTTGAATTGTGTATAAATATATAATAACTGCCAAGTGGTAACTTAGTATGAGTTCAATAATAACCGTTCAAATTTTCCTTAAGCGAAGCTAAACAAAGTGATATGACTTCTTGGTCATTTCGATTTGTTTAGCTTCGCAAATTTGAACGCTTATTATTTCACATTTACTTAGTGCATGTCTTTGCAAATACACTTAAGTGACAAAGTGTTACTTGCACCAAGTACCACTTGGTGG
>JAHDCQ010000037.1:18953-26415 GCA_020629845.1 Saprospiraceae bacterium
TTTGCAAATACACTTAAGTGACAAAGTGTTACTTGCACCAAGTACCACTTGGTGGTTACAGAACTACAATTAATTTTTAGTCAATGTATAGCTATAAGTCGCTTGACTTAGATATAGGTCAATGGTATAATTACCAGCTTCTGCCACAGCGATGTTACCGCCATCTAGCTGCAATTGACCATTACCGAAATTATCGCCAAAATTGATTGCCCAATCATCGTTCGCACGGAATTTTAATTCGCCTGCATTTAAATCTAGATTGATGGTCAAAGCAAACTTTTCAGCATCCCATTCCATGTCCGTATCAGCGTCCCAGCCTGTTGGTGTAGCATCACCGAGTACGCCCCAATCGGTCTTCATGTTGGAATGCGTAAGATCATTTAGATTGGCATTCAAAAAGTACATGCCCGCACCATCATTAATCGGAATATCATTACCGATGCCTAATGGATCAAGAATGCCATCGGCTTCGTTATCGCCCCAATTAGAATCCCAGCTACCTTGCGCGAATTTGTAGAGCGCATCATCAACCCCCATGAAGATGTAGCCTTCGTAGTTATTATCACTCTTGCGCGAAAAGATAACCGTCTGCGGATTGCCTGGATCCCAATCCTGATAACTACCAGGTACATTTAGTATTGGATAGTCAATCTCTGCTTGATAAGGCGTAACGTCTAGTGTGATAGGCGCAGAACAAAGCGTTTCTACTTCGTCCGATATTTTCGCACATACGCGTATTTCTACAGATGAGCTAACATCAGCAGGTAACTCTTTGGTGAGCATGATATTATTGAGTTGCCCAATCGTTACTTCATCCGTGCTTAGTGTATTTCCCGAACTCAATGTGATAGGGTCACTAAAGTTATTTCCTACCTTATCCAACTCTAAGGTATAAGTAGTGGCTGCTGAAAAGCCAAAATCGGCTGCCGTCCAGCTAAAGGCAACCAGTTGGTTATCTATTTGGGTCTCGTCCAATACAAAAGCTGCACCGCTACTTGGTGCTGTAATGCTTGGTCCTTCTCCTAAATCCACTACGGGTGTGAGTTCTTTTTCCTCACATGCCGCGAATAGGAGCGCTATGATGCTGATTATGATATATTTTTTCATAGTAAATTGACAATGTCTTTGGTAAATTGAAAATTGAAAATGGAGAATTGAAAATTCATAAAACACCAAATAATTAAGAAGTATTTTACAAAGTAATCATTTGGCTCATTATCAATTTTCAATTATCAATTTTCAATTAATTGAGCATATTAGATAGATAACGGTCATTTTAAAAATGACCGTTATCAAGAAAAATTCACTTTTTAATAACCCGTATTCTGTACTAAATTTGGATTTGCACCAATGTCCGATGATGGAATTGGGAACACATCAAAATGACTCGATACAGGCGCACCTTCTTTTACGTTACCTTTCCATGGCCACATATAAGTACCATCCGAAAACTGTCCGAAACGCACTAAATCCGTACGACGGTGGCATTCCCAGAATAATTCTCTAGCCCGTTCATCCAATAGAAAATCGAGTGTTAATGTATCAGCATCAATATTGCCAACTGGCCCTTGATACGCACGAGCGCGCACTTCGTTCACATAACCCAATGCCGTCTCAAAATCGCCACCGCCACCGCGTAGGTGTGCTTCTGCTGCCATTAAGTAAACATCAGCTAGGCGGAACATTGGGAAGTCCGTATCAGGATGCGTTAAATCAGAACCCGTTGAACCATCACGATTCAAGTTGGTGAACTTAATCACAGGATAACCCTCTGGAAACTGCGCGATGTCATTGATTTCTAAGCTTTGTCCATCGGTGTAAAATAAGCCGCGTCCATCCGAGCTTGTCGCTTCGATAGAATAGGTATAATCTGGCTTATTCAAATACAAACGTACGCGATAGCCGCCGCTATTTTCGATGCGAATGTTATCGCCATCTTGTAAGAGTAGTCCATCTGCGCCCGTATCACCCATATTTAACGCCCAATCATCATTGGCACGGAACTTAATCTCACCCGCTGAAAGCGAAGTTTCGATTTCCCATGCCTCTACTTCTGCATTATAGGTCATATCGGTATCGCTGTCCCAACCGCCTGCGGTTGCGCTACCGATTAAGCCCCATTGTGTAGGCTCTAGTGAATAGGTCAAATCATTGAGATTTGCTGCTATTTTGTAAAAACCTGCTTCTTCTACTTCTAGGTTGTCGCCATCTAAATCCAAGATGCCATCGCCATCATTATCGCCATAGCTTGGAGTCCAAGCCGCCGTTTCTGTGATTTTGAATTGTGTACCTGCATCCATCCAAGCATAGCCCTCGTAGATACCATCATCCATAGGTGAAGCAATGCTGTTTTCAGGCTTCCAACGCCAGCCTTGATAGCTACCTGGTAGATATAAGAAGGCGTGTTCTTCGCTGGTTGCTCTTGGCACTACGAAACCGCCACCGCTGCCGCCTGCTATCACAGGAAACTTATTCACTAAGCCAGCCGTAGAGCGTGTACCGCCCCAACCACTATCAATACCGTAGTCGCTAGGTACCATGGTGCCGCCTACCGTAGCGTGGATGATGAAGGTCATGCCACCCCAGGTTTTCGTACTTACACCATCGAAGGCTACAGGGAAAATAATCTCATCCGACGTGTGATTATCTGCCATGAATAAATGCTCGTAGTTTGGCTCTAGATTGTAGCCTGCATCTATGATACGTTGGCAATAAGCAAGGCAATCACTATAGGCATCTTTGCCTACATAGACTTCTGCATTAAGATACAATTTTGATAGTAATGCCCAAGCCGCAGCTTGGTCAGCACGACCGTATTCGTTTTGGCGTGGCGCGATTAAATCACCTTCAATTGCCTTTAATTCCGATTCGATATAGTCGTATAATTCTGATGCAGATGCTTGTTCTGGGAAGAACGAACCTACTACATCATCTTCTGTTACGAATGGTACAGCACGGAAGTGGTCGAGTGCATGCCAGTAGCTTAAAGCGCGCAAGAAACGTGCTTCTGCGCGGAAAGCTTCAATTTCTGTACGGAGGGCATCATCTACTTTGCGTTCGCTGAGTTTTTCTTCCGTAGTTTCGCGGATGAACTCATTACAAAGTGATACTTGGTAGAAAATACGGCTATAAAATGCCGCAATGAATACATCATTGGCATCCCAATCTTGCTCATGGAAATCCTTGATGGTTTGGTCGTTCCAGCCAATAACTGCCTCGTCAGTTGGAAGCTCTTGATGATACCACAAACCTCTTAGGTACTGCCCGAAACCTTCATCAATACCCGCAATATCTGCTTGGCCTGAAGGGCCTTGCTGCCCTGATACTGCCAAGCCTGCGTAGAGTTTTGCGAGTACTTGCCGATAAGCATCAGGATTGTCATAAGCTACTGCCGATGTTACCTCATCAGGGTCTAGTGGGATGGTGTCCAAATCCTTAAAACAGGAAGTGGCAAACACGCTCATGAAGAGCGTGCAGAGGATGAGTTTTTGATATTTGAATTGCATATTTTTCAGTTTGTCATTAAGCAATGTAAAAGGCAATTTTTGAAATGCCATTTGCGCGTAAATGCTGTATAAACTTAATTATGAGCTGGAAGTCCTCTTCTATATTGTATCGAATATTTTTTGCACCGAACTTAAAGTATGATTTTGTTAAAACCTTGTAATCAACTTTATCAAGAACATCATCTTCTTTGAATACTGCTCTTAGTGCATTAATTGTGTGTTCTAGTTTATCTATATGCACCCAATTGTTTTCTAGTTCATCTTGCTCTTCTTGTCGAAATTGCTGTTTCTCTTCTTCTGTAATTGCTGACTCCAGTCTATATTCGACATAATACTCATTATAAGGAGCTAGATTAAACATTCTAAAAGGCGATAAATCTATCCCAGAAAGCTCCTGAATCTGATGGAATTCACAGTTTGGCCCAATTCCTTCATATCCATTTGCAAAACTGTTAAATGAACGATTAAGTGCAGTCAACGTATGCTTCAAAAAAGCTTCATCAACTTCTGTATTAGGAGATTTCATCCAAATCTTTAAGCCCATAATTTCAATTTATCACACCATATTTGTAGAGACACAATACTTGCGTCTAATGCCCTACTTTGCCACACATTGCAATCTTTTTTGCTTAAGCGGCAGGAGACGGTAAGCATGTCCGTCTCTACGTGAGGGCATTTATTTTTTCCTTAAAAACTTGCATTCACCCCGATCACGAAGGTACGCGAGCGTGGGTAGATGTTATTGTCAATACCATTTTCAATCTCTGGATCAACGCCTTCATAATTCGTTATCAGCAATGGATTTTGTAGTGTTGCTGAAAGCGAAATATTTCCTTTTTCCATCAAGCCGCCCAAGTTGTAGGCTGCTGAGATGAAATCCAAGCGGAAAAATGAAGCATCCTGAATGAAGTGGTCGCTTAAATATTGTGGATTTGCAAAGTCTATAGCAGTCGCTGCACTATGCACATTAGACAAATAATTTGTAGGATGATAGAGGTTGCTATATACCGCATTATCCGACCAAATATTATTGTAAGCAGCATTGCCGATATTCGCACGACCTGAAGCCGAAAGTGTCAAATCTCCAATGGAAACGCTTGTGTTTACGCCCATATACCAGTCTGGCGCAGGGTTTTCAAAGCGATATTGATCGTCCGAATTTAGGACACCATCTTTATTTCTATCTACATATAAGCCTTCTACTGGCGTACCTGTTTCATCATATACTTGCTCGAATACGAAATACGAACGCGCTGGAAAACCAACGCTATGAATCTGAATGGTATTACCAACACCACCCGCGATACCACCTGTTGCTACTCCTTGATAGTTCGGGTCGTCAGTAGCGGTCAATTTCGTAATTTCATTGATATTTCGTGTCACATTAAAGCCAAATTGCCAATCTACCGTCTCTGTTTTTACAGGAACAGTATTGATGGAGAACTCGACTCCATTATTACGAAGATTACCTACATTGGTATTGATAAAGTTCGTCAAGTTCGTACCTGCTGGAATGCGGATGAAGTTCAATAAATCTTTCGTATCGCGGATATAATATTCTACAGAACCATTGATTCTACCATTATAAATATCATAGTCCAAACCCACGTTATAGGTCGTGGTTTCTTCCCACTTGATGTTGCTATCATAGCCTTCTGGACGAAGCGTGTATACATAATCATCGCCAAACTGATAGCGTGCATTCTCGAAGCTCGATAAATAGCGCGCTTGATAAAGGTAGAAATTCCCCACATCTTGCTGCCCTGTTACACCATAACCTACACGGAACTTTAAGTTAGAAAGCGGTGCATTGGCATCATCAATGAGTTTTACTGCAACTGCTGCTGCTGGGAAGAGTCCCCAACGATTCTCTGGAGAGAAACGCGATGAGCCATCTCTACGCAAAGTAGCCGTAAGCAAATAGCGATCTTTGATGTTGAAATTCACACGACCAAAAAGCGAAAGCAAGAATAATTCACCTGAATTTTCACCTTCTGTTATCCTACCCTCTGTACCTGCAATATCCGAATTGCGGAAGCTATCCTCAAAGAAGAAACGCTGCCAAGAGTAGCCGCCCATTACTTCTAGCTTATTATCAGAGCCTACGTCCGTACCATAATTTAGGTAGAATTCTAAGAGCGAATTCTTTTTACTCTGATCGTACGTATTCATAGTACCTCCGCCCGTTTGGAAATCAAAGGCATTCGGTGCATCTGCGGGTGCTGATACTGTACCTTCACCATTCGACACATCGTAACCTAAGTTTAAATTTGCACGTAAAGCTGGCAAAAATGGCAAGCGATAATCTACGGAAGCATTCGTGATAAGTCGTGTAACATTCGACTGGTTTTCTTGCATTTCTAGTAAGGCAAGTGGATTAGTAGGAGCAAGACGATTGGGATAGCCCGTAGATTCTTCTGTCCAAGTGAAAAAGCCACCATACGGACTTTCCGAATCAAGCACAGGCTGCGTCGGGTCCATTCGTAGCGCGCTACCGATGGCACCTCTATCTGCGAAATTATTATTAGTACGCATCGCCTTTACATTCACATTGAATTGCAATGTATTATCCATGAAGCCTGGCGAAAGATTCAAAGCGGCGGTGGTACGCTGGAATTTATCGGTTTTCAATATCCCGTTTCTATCCGTGTAACCAAAAGAAGCCCGGTACGGCAATATATCGCCTATGCCACCTGACACACTCAAATTATGGTCGTGTCCGAAGGCTTGTTGATAGATTTCATCTTGCCAATTCGTATTCGCATCACCTAGTACGCTTTGAGCTGGATGGTCTGCCTCAAAACGCTCTCCTATCAAGCCTCTAAACTCATCAGCAGTCAGTACATCTATATCTTCGATGCGGTCACTGAAAGAGACGTTACCTGCATAATTCACGCGTACGGCTTTGCCCAGTGCGCCTTTTTTAGTCGTAATCAGAATCACTCCATTTGAAGCCCGTGAACCATAAATCGCAGTCGCCGAAGCATCTTTTAAGACCGTGAAAGTTTCAATATCATTCGGATTGATAAAGTTAAGCGCATTACGCGAACCACTAACACCTCCATTATCTACTGGTACACCATCAATTACTACCAACGGATCATTGGAAGCACTCAAAGAAGAACCACCACGAATACGTATGGTAGAGCCTTCGCCAGGCGCGCCACTGTTCGTAGTGATTTGTACACCTGCCATCTTACCTGCTAGAAGTTCTTGTGGCGAGTTGATTGCTCCTTTGTTGAAATCTTCCGTACTTAGTGATTGTATCGAGCCTGTAGCATCTTCGCGCTTCACTGTACCATAACCGATAACGACTACTTCGTCCAATACCGAACCAGCGGAAAGTTGCACATCTATTGTATTAGATGCACCTATTGTAATCTCTTGGGCAGCATAGCCTATATAGCTCACCGTGAATTGGTTCGCACCTTCTGGAAGCGTAAGGCTGTAGTTGCCATCAAAATCAGATACTGTTCCGTTGTCTATGCCTCTCACTAGGATACTTGCCCCTATTAATGGCTCTCCATCTTCTGCATCTGTAATTGTACCACTTATCGTACGCTGCGCGAACATGGTAGTACAGAGCAGTAAGAAACATACACCTGAAAACAGTATTTTTGAGTGTAAATTCATAGGTTTCATATTTTGCTTATAAATAGTAAGTCATTGAGCTGCTTGGTTGAAAACCAAATTAAGGAAATTATGAAGCATCTATTTAGGAATAATGCTTTTTTTAAAATAGCCGTCGCAAAATATAATTTGAATTTGGGGAATTAGAAAAATTTAAGAAAAAATCTCCAAAAGAGTGAATTGCAATCGTTTGCGGTGGAATTTTATTTTTTTCGGAGGTATATTTTTATATGAAAAATACAAATATTATACATTTTAACATGTTTGTAGGGTCGAAATTTTGGAAGCAAAATTTCAGTATTTGGGTTAATTTATCAGCCTAAATA
>JAHDCQ010000394.1:0-2368 GCA_020629845.1 Saprospiraceae bacterium
CACTATTATACACACAGCTTAACCAATCATTTCAACACAAACACATCCTGCCCCACATAAGCAAAACTTCCATTCACCAATTCCAATTGGACAAGACAAACATAAACCCCAGTCTGCAATGCGCCACCGTCCCAAAATACTGCCTCCCCATCTTTACGGATGGTTTCAGATTGAAAAAGCAAGCCGCCCCAACGATCAAAAATTTGAAAAGACGCGCTTTGGATAATGCCATACTTTGGGTAAATGGTAAACTCATCGTTGATAAAATCACCATTTGGAGAAAAGGCAGTTGGAATGTATAAATTTTCACCTAGTTCTAGGCGGCAAGCACTATCAGGGCTTGCGGCTGCAATGCTAATAGAATCCCGCACTACACAGCCTAGATTATCCGTGATGACCACTCCATAGTCGCCTGCTACTAAGCCCGATAAAACGCTCTCAGATGCGTTAGGTATCCCCCAGTCAATATTAAAAGGAGCTTGACCGCCTGCTATATTCAATCGAATTTGTCCATCATTCGCATTTAGGCAAGATGGAGCAAAACTCTCATGGCTCAAGCTAAAATTTAAGGCTGCTACCTCTACTTCGCCTTGAATATTGCCTGTGCAATGCTCATCATTAAAACCGACAAATTGATACTGCCCAGCTTGATCAAATGTAAGCGGGAAAGGATTAGCAGTGATATTTTCTAGCAAAATAGGGTCTGCTCCATCTATACTGTATTGAATAGACCAAGGGGCTTGTCCAGGCAAATCAATGCGTAATGCTTGAGGGGCTCTCCCTTCGCACCAATCAAAATTTCCCGCTAGTGCAAGACTTGGAATATCCTGAATTTGCACTTCTACTTGGGCTGAATCTATCGCACCACACACATCACTCACCGTAACTTGATAGGTCTGTGGTGCTATGATTTCATCGCTAATAGTAGCCGTGCTATCGCCTGTACTCCATCGGTACGTAAGCGGTTCAATGCCCTCTTCTATCGTCGGCCCAAACGTAAATTCCTGCCCTACACAGACCACAGTTTCTTCAAAATCTACGCCAATAAAATCTTTAGAATCCTCAATAAATAGTATCGCAGTATCTCTAGTAATACAATCGCAATTAATAGTTTCAATAATGACTTCTATAGATTCTCGTCCTTCTTGTATCGTATCGGGGATAATGGAGATGGGAACCACCTCCCTGAAGCTATTTTCGTCCAATAAGATATTTGCTGGAATCACTTCATAGTCTTCCCCCATCGTGGCAGTCCCCTGAATAGTATAATTAAGGGCAACTTCCGTCCCTCTTCCAATTAATTTATTTTTAGAAAAGATAAATTCCCCTTCTAGACAATTTTCATAAACCGTATCGCCATCTCTTCCACGTACATTGGCTTCCACACTAGCAACGCCACTTGCTTCGAAGCTTTTTCCCTCTAAAAAAACTGCCGAGTCCAAGACATCATCACTCACATCAGCCACTACTAGACGCAGATGGTAGCTTTCACAAGGAATCACCTCCACTATAGCTTGCAAACGGCGCGTAAAACCATCAAACTCAATAGTCGAAATACTCTCTGGATCATACATAATTTCACAATTCAGAGCATCGAGTTCTATAAGATTGTTGATAAAAAAATTGGAATTGCGTTGATGATTGACATTGTTTATAGAAACCACATCTTCACTTTCAGGAATCCGAGCGATATTGATGGAGTTGTCAAAACCATCTCCATCAATACCTGGCCCACTAATGAAAAAGCCAAAAGCATCATTGAATTCGCTCCCCACATATTCACAATACTCTTCTGAGGCAAAGACATAATTAAAGCTAATGATGCGTTGGGTAGGCGTGAAATCAAACTCAATACCTACTGCATCAAATATAGCTGGCGAACGGACAGCTCGTTGTAAGTAAGGTGCATCTGCTCGACCGTACAACGCACCCGTAGTTTGCGTACTACTGTTTCGCCCACTAATACTTTCCAGTCTGCCTGTACTGAATACGATACCTTCCTCCGTAAAAATAGCATCCGCGCCATTTGAAAATGAGCCAATAGATGCCGCTTCTCCAATCACCTCAACATTAAATACCTCAATACAATCATCTTGCTTAATAAATTCCTCCAGAATAAGAGATTCAATATTATCACTAGCTGTAATCTGAATAGGCGTTTGAGCAAGCAAGTTTGGCACATGGCACAAAAGTACCATATGGAAGAGCAGGAAATATTTGTTTTTCATATCGTCAGCTAAGTTTATACGTTTGTTCGTGCATAAGGTAAGCCTAGAAAATGAGATTCTCAATAGCTGAACGCCTTACTGACGTAAAGCTGTAGGAATTTAACATTTGCTAGACAATGAATAGACCTTTAAAGTATCTT
>JAHDCQ010000394.1:2468-4415 GCA_020629845.1 Saprospiraceae bacterium
CCCTATTTTATCAAATTTTCTGCTTCTTTGCCCTATGAAAGTAGCAGTCATAGGCGGTGGTGCGGCTGGTTTTTTTGCAGCGATACAAGTAAAGGAAAATCATCCTAATGCTAAGGTTATTTTATTGGAAAAATCCCAAAAACTGCTTGCTAAAGTAAAAATTTCAGGTGGGGGGCGTTGCAATGTTACCAATGCTTGCGAGAGTATTAAGATACTTGCAGAAGGCTATCCAAGAGGAGGCAAAAAACTAAAAAAAGCCTTTCGCACCTTCAATAATCAAGATACCAAAGCATGGTTCGAAGCGCGCGGAGTGCGCTTGAAAACCGAAGCCGATGGACGCGTATTTCCTGTATCGGATAGTTCGCAAAGTATTATTGATTGCTTAATGCGGGAGGTAAAGCATAAAAACATTACAATTGAAACAGGCAAAACAGTCACGAAACTAGAAGCGCAACAGGAATGGTGGAAGCTGATTTTCAAGGATACATCTACGCGCATATTTGACAAAGTAATTATCGCTACGGGTGGGTCGCCAAAGCGGACGGGCTTGAATTGGTTGGAAAGTTTGGGGCATAAAATCGAAGAGCCTGTACCATCACTTTTCACCTTCAATATGCCACAAGAAAACATCACCAAGCTCATGGGCGTAGTAGTAGAAAATGCCCTAGTTAGTATTCAATCTACGAAACTAAAAGCAAGTGGGCCATTGCTTATTACGCATTGGGGTATGAGTGGCCCTGCTATTTTGAAATTATCTGCTTTTGGAGCGCGTATTTTAGCCAAACAAAATTATACCTTCAAAGCACAAGTTAATTGGATAAACACCCCCAATCATGAGCAAGCGGCAGAGGCTATTCGTGCCATCATTGCAACACACCCGAACAAGCTATTATCCAATATTCGCCCATTCCAGCTTCCAAAGCGGATGTGGTATTACTTGCTAGAACGTAGCAATTTGCCAGAGAATAAAAAGTGGAATGAACTCGGCAAAAAAGGGCTCAACAAACTCATCACTACCCTCACCAATGATGTGTACGAAGTGCGTGGAAAAACAACCTTTAAGGAAGAATTTGTGACCTGTGGCGGGATAAGTTTAGGAAGTATTGACATGAATAGCATGCAAAGTAAGCATTGCCCAAATCTATATTTTGCAGGAGAAGTTTTGGATATTGATGGTATCACAGGCGGCTATAACTTTCAGGCAGCTTGGACAACAGCCTTCATAGCAGGCAAGTTATTGTAGAATTTTAAAGTTCAACGTCTATATCGTACTTATCGAGTAGTCCTAGTAAACCCTGTAAAGAAAATTTGGCTTTTTTGACTTCATTAAAATTAGGGTCAATAGAGTAATTGTAAGCCGTACGAAGATCTGCTCCTACTAAAGTCGTACGTTCAAAGATAGCGCGTTCTAAATTGCAATCCTTGAAATTCGCATAACTTAAATCCGCAGAGGTGAAATCTGCCTCTTTCAAGCTACAGTTTTCAAACTTGGTACGTTTCAACACGCGCTGATAGAAGGAAACAAAATCAAGTATACTTTCCTCAAAGCTTACTGCAAATAATAATTTTTTACAAACTTCAAAAGAAACACCTATGAGTTTACACGCTTTGAAATGCACAGTAATGAAGCCACTGTTTCCTAATGTAGCATTGCTAAAATTACAGTGTTCAAAAACACAATCCGTAAAATTATTTTCGGATAAATCTACATTTACAAAGATACAGTTCCTAAAAATACAGTTGTTATAATCCCCTATGGGTAGCGGACTATTCGTATAATCTTGATGATTAAAAATTGCATCTTCTATGTAAGTACTCTGCATCGGTAAATTAAAGCTTGCTAAAAGTTTCATTCCATCCATTGCAAAATTAAGGAAATTTAAGAGCATAAAGGTATTAGACTTTGGACAAAAGTCTAGGTCTTTAGCTTTTTAGTCTTTGGTCTTT
>JAHDCQ010000395.1 GCA_020629845.1 Saprospiraceae bacterium
TTATCGTACTCATTATAGTATGAAATCTACAATTGTACTCAAAATCGGTTCTTCTACGCTAACGGCTGGCATGAACCGAATTTCTCGGGGAAAAATGGAAGATATTGCACGGCAGATAGAAGTGCTGCGGGAGCAATATCATATCGTATTGGTATCCTCAGGGGCAATAGCGACAGCACGGCAGTTTATTGACCAAGCGGCTTGGGGCGACCAAGTAGCATCGAAGCAAGCGATGTCGGCTATTGGGCAACCCAAATTGATGCAGATGTATAGCGAAGTTTTTAGTGATTTTAATATCAAAATCGCGCAATGCTTGATGACCTATATTGACTTTGAGAAAGAACAATCGCGTACCAATACGCTGAATACGATACAGGAATTGCTGCATCATGGTTATTTACCGATTATCAATGAAAATGACACCGTAGCCGTAGAGGAATTGATAGTAGGCGATAATGATAAATTATCGGCATTGGTGGCGCGGCTGTTGGGAGCAGAATATTTAGTATTAGCTTCGGATATTGATGGCTTATACGATAAAAATCCACACCTTTACGAAGATGCCAACTTGCTCACCCATATTTCTGACTTTGAGGCGGTGGAACAATTTATAGAAGAAAAAACCGATACGATTGGCACGGGCGGTATGACTTCTAAGCTGTTGGCGGCGCGGATTTGTACGGCGGAAAACATCAAAGTCATCATTGTGAATGGTGGACGCGCGAATTTTTTAGTAGATTGCCTGAATAAAACGATTCCTTGTACCGAATTTGCCTAAATGAATTATGAGACTTCTATAAAGCGGATTTTATTTGCCCTAGTGCTTATTGTGCTATGCTTACCGCTAGTGCAGTCGCATATTCATTTTCCTAGAGAGCGTGCCCTAAAAGGTGCAATTGAAAAAGTCGCAACTCCCCGCTTTCATGTAGATAAGTGGCTAAGAGGCGATTTTCAGCGGGAGGCTGATAAATATTTTAATCAAAATTTTGGTTTTCGAGCCTCTTTGGTACGAATGAATAATCAGTTGCGCTTTTGGCTATTCGGCGACATCAAAGCGAAAGGCGTAGTGACGGGCAAAGATGGTTTTTTGTATGAATATGGCTATATCGAAACCCTAAAAGGAGGCGATTTCATAGGTAAAGACCGCATTGATAAAACCCTTAAAAAACTCGAAAAACTACGCGATACTTTGCAGCATTACGACACGGATTTGATTGTACTTTTCGCAGCAGGAAAAGGCTATTATCATCCCGAATTTATCGCCGATAAATACAAAGCCGATGAGCGAACGCTTTCTAATTTTGATTACTATACCGAGCAAATCGCAAAAACAAGTATTCCTTATATAGACTGCAATCGCTGGTTTCGAGCGATGAAAGACACGACAAACTATCCGCTTTTCCCAAAGACAGGTACACATTGGACAAAGTATGCGGATATTTTAGTAGCGGATTCTCTGAGTCGCTTTATTGGAAATTTGCGTAATATAGAATTACCCAAAATTGAGGTTTATGACATCGAACATTCCGAAACGCCACGCGGACGCGATAATGACATTGGCGATGGGATGAATCTCTGGTTTGATATGCCCAATTTCAATTTGGTGTATCCAAAATATAAAGTCAAAAAGTCGGAAGCCGCAGCACGTCCGAAGGTCATCACGATTTCGGATAGTTTTTATTGGGGGCTTTATAATGAAGGTTTTCAGCACAAACTATTCGATGGCGAATTTTGGTATTATTGCAATGAAATTTACCCTTCCAAAGCAGGGCGCAAGCGCGTAAAAGACCTCCAAAATTTTCGTGCAGAACTGGAAGCACAAGATGCCATTTTACTGATTTCTACAGATACCAATTTGGAGCGCTTTCCCTTTGGTTTTTTAGGTAAAGCTTATGATGGATACTTTAATACAGGCGCGATTTTTGACGCACGGGTGCAACAATATGTGCAACAAATTCGAGCTTCCGAAAATTGGCTCAAGGGACTTCGAGAGAAAGCCCAGAAACAAGGCAGAGACTTAGAAGAAGTAATTCTAGAGGATGCTACCTATATGGCGCAGCAAGAAGCGAATTGAGTTACGCTAACGCAGCCACGCCTTAAACTTTGCAATCTTATCTATCGAAACAAAAATATCGGTATTAGCCGCTTGGTTCAATTCTACCTTTAGGCGTGTGGTAGAAAGATATTGGATATTAGCAACCGCCGCCCTAGCCAATAAAAATTGCCGATTGACCCGATAAAAGTCATTAGGGTTGAGTTCATTTTCCAGTTGCGAAAGCGAAAAATCTATCGGGTAACTGCGTCCATTATTGGCAGTCAAATAAGTCGTCTTTTGCTCCGAATGAAAATAGGCTACTTCTTCAATACCAATAGGCTTCAGCTTGTTACCAATTTGTAGCAGGAAGCGGTTTTTGTAGGTTTTGGGTTGTTGGATTAGCTCTACAAGTTTATGATATTCCACCTGTGCTGTTTTGGCTTTGAAATGCTGCTCATACTTATTCAATGCTGTCTGCAAGTCTTCTTGTGCGATGGGTTTTAGCAGGTAGTCAATGCTCAAATGCTTGAACGCCCGCAGCGTATATTGGTCATAAGCAGTAGTGAAAATGATGGGAATATTGCATTCAATTTTATCAAAAATATCGAAGGATTTGCCATCTGTGAGGTGAATGTCCATGAGAATTAAGTCTGCTGCACTTTGAGGTATTTTTTGAATGGCCTCTCTCTTAGATTCAATAACATCTAGCACCCGAATGTCTTGTTGGCAAGCCTCCAACATGCGTATGAGTTTTCGCGCAGCGATATTTTCATCCTCAATAACTAGTATTTTTATCATTAGTTTTTATCTTTGAATTAGTAGTTGTTTTTATACGACATCAATACAAAGTAATTCAAGATTTTATTTACTGCTAGATTTTTTAGCACTTTGTTCTAAAAAATCGCTCCTATACAGCATTTCTATTTGCCTGCTTTTCTTCATGGAACACTGATTTTCTGACATAATCGTCAGAAGTAATTGAGAACTTATACCCACAAATATGAACTGGAAAGGCTTGTTAAATATAGGTTCACAGCACGTGCATACCAGAGCAGATGTATTTCGATTAAATGCAATGAACGCCATCTGCTATTCTTATTTCTTACTCAATATATTAGACAATTTCATCTTGTGGTCATTAGGACTCCTTACTAGCTACTACCTATTAGTTTGTTCTCTGGCTATTGTAACAATAATTCTTATTTTAAGGCTACGGCACCTTGGCAAGCATCGAATTGCGAATACTTTACTAAGCTGTTTGATATTCGTTTTTGTCAATGTTGGCTATTTAATGGTTCCTTCAAGCATCAATTATGAAATCATTTTTTTAGGTTTTTTGCCTACTATTTTTATCACCCTACAAGGCGAACGAAAACTTACTTTTTTATTTTTAACGCTTTATATTTCGGCTTTTTTAGTGCATACTTTTTTTCCAATAAACTTGATTTCTCTTTCTCCTTATCAAAATGTTGATGTTGAACTTGTTAGGCGAATTCTTAACTGCTATGCACTAGCCTGGCTACTCGTATCATTCTTTGTCATTTACCGATTTAATAGCTTAAACCTACTTGAAGTGAATAATAGAGAACAAACTTTATTAGAAACACAAGTAAAACTAGAACAAGCTAATCGCTTGAAATCCAATTTTCTAGCAAATATGTCCCATGAAATCCGTACGCCTATGAATGGCATTTTAGGCTTCTCTAAGCTACTTGCAGAAAGTGACTTACCAAAAGAGCAAGCGCAATTTGCAGAAATTGTGCATGAAGGTAGCAAGCAGTTATTAGCTGTAGTAAATGATGTGTTAGATTTTTCAAAAATAGAAACAGGGCAGGTAACAGTAGTAGAAGAAATATTGGATGTCCATAAACTCGCCCAAAACTTAAAATTATTATTCGGAAAGGCTATAGCAGATAAAGGACTAGTAGGAACATGTACCCTACCAAAGGCGCGTTACAATTTATATCTTCAAACCGATGCCCAAAAAGTGCGGCAGATATTGACCAACTTAATCAGTAATGCCATAAAATTTACGACTGAAGGAAGCATAAAGATGCAAACTACTATATCAGAAGATGAGCAGTTTATTCGGTTTGCTGTAAAAGATACAGGTATCGGCATAGCCGCTTGTGACCAAGCTACAGTATTCGAGCGATTTCAACGCGTAAAACTCGCTAAAGGGCAAATCATAGAAGGCACTGGACTAGGTCTTACCATCTCTAAAAACTATGCAGAGTTGTTAGGTGGTTCATTGATACTAGAATCCGAATTGGGTGTAGGCTCTGTCTTTACCCTAAGTATTCCTTATCTACCTATTTCCAGTACCGCTTTGAATGAGCAATATACCATTCAAGACAATAAGCAGG
>JAHDCQ010000396.1:0-1641 GCA_020629845.1 Saprospiraceae bacterium
TCTTGTAGTTCTTGTGCGATTACGCCATAAGCAGTGCGCTGATT
The DNA here is from genome assembly GCA_020629845.1 of Saprospiraceae bacterium. Classification (GTDB taxonomy): domain Bacteria; phylum Bacteroidota; class Bacteroidia; order Chitinophagales; family Saprospiraceae; genus JAAUTG01. The sequence goes on from JAHDCQ010000396.1 coordinate 45, forward strand.
TTCTGCACCCTTGAACTGATAAGAAGTGGGACGCACCTGCATCAATTTGCTGAGTTCTTTCTTAGAGTTGAGGCTTTGAATATTGCTTTTGATACGCTTATCCGAACCAGGTACCCAATTGCCCGTTGTTACATCCACCGCAGCTTTTGGGGAATTAGTGCCGCCTTGATACCAATTATAATTCCCTGTATTATTCACGACATAATGATACCAACTACGATCATTTGTGCCATTATTTTTGATCATAACCCCCTCACTACCAAAACCAGGACTTGAAATTGTTTCATGCTCGACTGTCAGTTTATATTCAGGTTGGGGTGTATTTATACCCATATTACCATTTTTCAGGATAGTCAAAGCCGTAGAGCGATTGCTGTTATCTTCGCCATTCCCAATTTCAAAGATGGGATCAAGCGCGAACCAACTTAAGGAGCTACCACTTTGATCGGCATTATATCGCCCAATTACCGTCGAGCAATAGACACTTGCATTCAGTCCAATTCCAAAAGCCTGTCCATAGTTAGCACTAGTAAAATTAGAACGTCCATAGGCCATACCACCTGATCGGTTAATCGTATTGTTCGAGCCAAAAGCCTCAGAAAGAAGTGCCTCGGCTTTATTATTGTATCCAAAAGCATTGGATAAGTCTTCTTCCGCTCTATTACCAGACCCCATCGCAGAGGCTTTTTTACCGCCTGCATAGTTTTTGTAGCCTATGGAGTTAGAACCCTCGTCTCCTGCTGAATTATTATAACCTACGGAAGTTGCAAAACTCCTATAAGTCGCCGCATCATAGCCCACCGCTGTACTATATTCGTTTGGTGTATTGCCATGAATAAGATTATAGCCGATACTGATATTTTTACCATCGCCGCCATAGGTAAACCAATGTGTACCATTATATACTCTGAACACTTTGTCGGTAGGGTCAAATATCATAAGACCTGCTACAGGATTGCTTACCGAAGTTGTGTCTGTTCTAGGGATTAAAACGCCCTTGTCCGTGGCGGAAATATCTAGCATTGCGCTAGGGTCAGGGCTACTTGCGGTGTTATTGATAGCGATTTGGGCTTGGAGTAGCGTTGTACTAAGTAATGCTAAGACGCAGAGGAATAAAATGCGCTTTTTCATAATTAACCTATAATTTTTGTTCTAAGAAGCTGTTTTAAAACAGCTTCTAAAATACAAGACTAAGTTATGATATTGGTCTATCTATTACAATCATGGTTTTATGAATACGGACTTTGGCTTTAGGAATGGGAGGTTTGGGTTTAGGAAGCTTTTGGGTTTTCTTTCTATCTTAGCCTCTAAAGTCAAATACATAGCATCTAAAAGTTGCATTTGTGGGTGGAATGCAAGTAACTTAATAGATTGAATTTGGAATTCTAAAACAGCATGAACACTACACATAAAAAAATCTACTTCCCAAACCTCAACGGCTTACGTTTCTTGGCCGCAGCTTTGGTGCTAGTGAGCCATATTGAGGAAAGCAAGGTACAGTTCGGGCTATCGCCTGCGCCTGATGGTTTTTGGGATTTAGGGCAATTTACGCGTATCGGCGAGCTGGCGGTCACTTTTTTTTTGTGCTGAGTGGTTT
>JAHDCQ010000396.1:1741-4397 GCA_020629845.1 Saprospiraceae bacterium
GTAGTTGCCTATCCCGTACCGATGATTTCACATACTTGGTCAATAGGTGTGGAGGAACAATTTTACGTTCTTTGGCCCGTATTGATGAAGTATTTTAAGCATACGCTGCGTTTGCTCTTGGCAGTCATTGCTATCTATCTCGTCATTGCAAAAGGTGCCTATTGGCTTGCACATACGGAAAGCAGTTTACAAGGCATTTTCCAAAAAGCAGCCGACTTTCTCCTTCTCACCCGCATTGATTGTATGGCGATAGGCGGTATCGGGGCATATGGCGTATTTCATCAAAAGCCCATTTTACAGCGCATTTATCAGTTACCATTCAAATTTTTGTACTTGGGTGTTTTGCTATTTTGTCTTGTACAAGTCCTTGATTTTGGTATTTGGACGCATGAGTTATATGCTATTTTATTCGCCTTGCTTATTTTGGAAGTCGCAACGAATCCAAATACGCGCTTCTATTTGGAACAGCCTGTTTTGCGCTATCTCGGTAAAATATCCTATGGCATTTACATGTATCATTTTATCAGTATCCGCTTGGCAATAGCAGCTTTGGAAGCATTTCAAGCCAAATTAGGTTACTATGAACTAACTATTTGGATGTACGCATTTTCCTTTGGACTTACGATTTTGTTAGCTGCCTTATCGTATCGTTTCTTGGAGTCGCCTTTCTTAAAACTCAAAGAACGCTTTATGGTGGTGAAGAGTAGCGCGGGCTAAGCTCATTGGCAATGTGCTTCTATTCCTTCAAAACCGCAACCATTTTTGTCTTGTCCTTTCGGGCTATTTGCTTGCAGAAATCGCGCCAATCATTGTACTTTTCGGCAGGGATTTCACAGGCACGCATTTGTAGCGTACGAAAGCAATATACCTCGCCTTCTTTTGCCTCAAATTGCAATTGATAGCTGCCATAATCCGAGTTAATATTTACAGTTTTAGGCAAGCTTTCTACTGTCATATTATCGGGAATTTGAATGCGAATGCTATCTTCTTCGATATAATTATTGCGAATCAAGACGGGATTGATGCGCGCATTATCGGTATCAGGTACGGATGTGAATAGATTGTTCAAATTGATAGGAATAAACAGTCGCTTACCACTTCGCGAGGCATAGTGCGGTACTTCCAGTTCGCTTTTTACGATTCCTATTGGCGCATCTTTTTCTAGCTGAATAGCTAAGCTTTTGAGTTGGCTTAAGGGCAGCGAACTATCTTCCAAAAAGGCCTTTTCGCGCTCTTTTTCGCTCGTATTATACTTCAGAAAGCTTTGATAGTAACTATAATCTAAACCACCAATAGCTGCCTCATCTTTGAGCTGTGCTGCCCCCTCTTCATTGAGTTGAATATGGGTATGGTGGCGTTCAAAATTAATTTCAGGTGAAGACTTAGGCGTACGTACCAATTTTCCGCCTTCTTCGGTGACTAGTAGTACATTTCTATCTTCGGTGAATGTGCCTAAATAATTGGGTGGACTATCTGTACTTGTACATTCCAGCCAATAATTGGTAGATGGCACGTGCAAAATCATATGGTTGAACATTGGACGCGAAAAATCCTCGCTTACATCATAGGGCACGCTACGTCCCCCATACACTATGGCGGTGTAGGATTTTATATCTACCACATTCAGCATAGCTTTCATAAAATTGGAGAGAGCTTTGCAATCGCCAAACTTGTTTTCTTCTACATATTGGGCATCAAAAGTCTGCCAACCACCAATGCCAAGTTGGATACTCACATAGCGCATGTTTTCCTGAATGTAGCGATAGAGAATATCAATTTTTTCTTCCTCTGTCTTCGCATCTTGGGTGAGTTCGCGCACCTTAGCCGCCATTGCAGGCGATACGATGTCGCGCCCTTGATTGAGTTGGTAGAAAAATTGCCCCATTTTTTTCCAAGAAGTCATATCGCCCTCGTAGCCTTCTACTTCAAATTTACTCGGCACAAATAAACCCAATGCCAAACGCTTGCTTGATTCAGGCATACGCGATTCGCGTGCTACGGCAGCAATATTCTGCGCTTGCCATAGTTGTCCTGTTTTGTCTTCTTCTGTTTTTTGCTTTGGTTCAATATCCAAATTATGTAGCTTATAATCCACCTCAATATCGGAAGGTACTTGTAGCATATATTGCGAAAACTCTACTGCGGTATGGAATGTTTGCACGTCCCATCTAGGATAAAGCATAATGTCACTGTAGCTGCGTTCGTAGAAGTATTCTATGGTATATGGATAATTGCCATAGCTAAAATCAATATACTTGAGCCTATCATCTTGCGCCATCGTAACGCCATCATAGGCAGCTACATCTTCAATATCATTCTTTTTTATCTTTCGAATGAGCTTGCCCGATGCATCATATACGCTTGCTTCTAGCTTTAGAATTTTACTATATTTACTATAAGCCACATAGAGCTCATCGTAAGCGGCATTGTCATTGAGACGGGTGACGACCATGCGTTCTTTCATAGTCGCTTTGCCTGGGGCTTCGACATCAAACTCTACGATATTGCTACGGATAACCGCGTTGGCATTTTCTAAGAGTTCCGCAGAAATCAGCTTCACAGCGTACTCTGGTTTATTTGCCCACATACTTAAGGGCAGCAGTAGTAGTAGGAATAGTTTTTTCATCTTGATGGTAGTTAAATACTCAATGAGTGA
>JAHDCQ010000397.1 GCA_020629845.1 Saprospiraceae bacterium
CGATCATCTAGAAGGGCGTTGTAGTAAATTTTCCGACTAGAGGACTTATAAAATGGCGGCTGCTCATTGATAGCATCGAATGGAATGTTTTTCGTTTTGCAATAATTGCTAACAAATTTTACATCTTCATTTGCTGTAAAAATGATGAGGTAGCAACCGATTGCTTTTAACTCCCGCAGCAATTGGATCATGTCCGTAAATTCCCAACCCTGTTGATGATAATCGTAAACAGTATTATCAAAATCGTAGGCAATGACCAGCGATTGATAGGTCTTATATTCTCGAATGAGCCGTTGCAAGGCATGCTCTTTATCTAGATAAAAATCCATTAGTTTTCTGATTCTTTTATCCATGCTTGTACCTGCCCTGCCAAGTCCTCCAAACGATACACCACCCGTACCTCAGGACGTGCCAAACGCAATTGCACTTCCACATCTTGCCGTCTTTGATAAGCTGGATGCACCCCTACAAATAGCGGCTTTTCTCCCCTAGACTGCGCGCCTAACTCAAACAGCGTAATCGGACAAAGCGTCTCCTTCGGAAACCAAAAGAGTATCGCATCCGCCAAGCGTAAATGTTGAAATTCCCACTCGATTTGTAGGGGCGCAGCCGTAGGGTCGTGCATTGGAAAATCAGCACGGCGGGGGTTGATAAGCGTGAGCGTTTCATTCGCTAAAGTGGCTACCATTTCAGCTTGCCAATCGGGGCAGTTGGAGATGCCGCCTGCTAGGAAAATGCTGGTCGCTTGTATGCGCTGTTTTGCTGGTGCTTCTATGTATTGCATGTGGTATTTTTTAAAATATATTGCTGATGCGGATTAAGATCCGAATTGCTTGACTTGGGCTTAATAATCACTCCTTCGTCCTGCTTATCAATCCGACTTGTACTATATGCTTGGCTGCTTTATCTCCCGCAGCCTATCCCGTACTTCCATGAGCGCGTAGCCCAATAAATTCAAGCCTTGCCAATTTTCAGGATATTTCACACCTTCCGTATCAGCAGCCAGACCAATACCCCAGATTTTATCCCAGGGACTTGCTTCTACAAGTACACGCGCTTTCGTACTATCCAAAAATGCCCAAAGGTCATCATGCTGCCCGAATTTCAGGAGATTACCCTCAATGACAATTTCCTCCCGTCGCGCTTCCCAAGTTGCTTGTTCAAAGCCTTGCACTTGGCGACCTAGCTTTTTCGCCTCGGCAGCGGTGCGGCAAGTCAAGATTTTTTCTAACCTCACTTCGTCTTTGAATAGGCGCGCTTTTTCTGCCATCATCCAATGTTCGGCAGTTGGGTAAATGATGTTATCTTGTTCAAAAGCACGTTCGAACCATTGGCTGAAACATGTTTTTCCAATCGTGCCGTCTTTCTTCGGTTGGTGTCCCCAGAAGAAGAGGTATTTTAGTGTTTCGCCTGCTGCTAGTTGGGCATGTAGCCATTCGTGCTTGTATTTCATTGGCATTTTATTAGAAATAATTCCCACCAATGAATTGGTGGGCTAAAACTCAACAAACTTTCTTCAGCCCACCGTTTTAACGGTGGAAATTGAATCGGAAAAGAATAAATCTATTAAGGGACAAGATTTACTAACTCCTTATCTAGCTGCTCTATATAGTCGCGTCCGTAAGTGTCATTTTCTATATCGCGGTATAAAAATTCGGGTAGATTTTGCTCCACTTCTTGGCTGAGGCTGCCAATAGCGAGGGCGATAGAAGCTACCGTATCGGTATCGCCACCAAAGTCTACGCTCTGCTTAAGTATGGATTTTAAATCTTGTTTATGCGTTAGTAAAGTCAGCACGGCAGCTACGGTTTGCATGCCATCTACGCGCACCCAGTCTTGCCAATCAGTTGGCCATAGGTGTTGCTGATACGTCCATAAGTAGTCTTGCAAATCTGCTTTTTTGCCTTTCTGATAGATGAAATAATGACTCATCAAAGCAACCGCTTGTGCCGAGAGTACGCCTTTTTCTGTATTATGCGTGACGCTGGCTTGGATGGCTGTTTTTCGCAACACTTCAGCTTCGCTGTTCAATATACCAAGCGGGTAAGCGCGCATGGCTGCTCCATTTCGTTCGCTTTTCGGGATGAGTTGTTTCAATAAATCCTCGCCTGATTCTGAATCACAAAGCAAGTGGAAAAAGCCTCTAGAATAGCCCGTATGTACATCTCTTTTGAATACTTTCACAAACTTATCCGCAATATTCACGGCTGTCCACTCTTGCCCCTCTATCAGTAGCTCCGCGATGGCAATTGCCATTTGCGTATCATCGGTATATCGCCGATACATGTCTTTGTATAGCGGATGATATTCATATTGCCTGAGGGTGTTTTTTTCTTTAATGACTGCATGGTCTACTAGCTCAAAAGCTGCACCATACGCGTCTCCAATTGCTCCTTGTAACACCATATTAATATTGCCATTTGTTATGTATTAAAGTGTCTGCTATCGCCTCGACGAAAGAAGCAGTCACCAATTCCTCTTTTTGTGCCTTTGGTAGAAAATGCCAGGGAATGCCGTGTATATCCGTGATTTTCTTTGCCCATTTCACACTTTCTGCATCTTCAGGGCTGCCGATAATAAAGCTACGCTTCGTGGGATTTTTGAGGTATTCCTGCAAGAAATAACCAAACTCCCAGCGGCTAGTCGGGCCGATATTAGCAGGAAATACGCCTGCGGTATCGGCTGTCCAATAGGTCGGCAGCCAAAAAGCGGTGATATCACAAAGCGTTAGGTATTGCAATTCCCACGGCATTTGCTTATTGCGAACATTTTCCAACTCATTTGCTGGCGCAGGATTTTCAATGCTTGCCCAATGTCCATCCTCAGGTTCTGGCGCGACGACCATCATGCTCGCATCTAAGCGTTCATCTTGTGTCAATTGCTGCATCACTTTTCTACGCCAGCCCGTCTGCATAGCACCACTTGGTGGAGTCGGGCCAGCGAGAAAAACGCCTAGTTTTGGGAATACGGTATCGTGCTTTCTAGAAAACAGGCTGCGGATTTGATTTGTGTTCATTTGCTGATTCGGTTTAAATCGCTTAACAGAAACTGTGTTAGATTGCTTTGCCGTTTCCAGCATTACCAACAAAGTTTAGGCTTTGCTAGTGCATAGCTTTCAAGTTTTGTAGATTGTAATGAAGCTAAAGGAATTTGCTGTACGCCATTCATTACCTCTAGCGTACTGAAAGCATCCGTCGTGAAAATGTGTGTGAAATGCTGCAACAAACCCGCAAAGCCATTGCTAAAAATGCCATGACTTACCGCTAGATATAAGTTACCCGCATTTTTGTGTTTTAGTTCCTTTGCTAAACCAATAAAAGTGCCACCGCCATCGCAAATATCATCTACGAGTAAGCAGCTTTTGCCTGCTAAATCATCGGTGTATGCTCGAAAACCAGAGAGTGCGCCTGTGTTCGTATCGCGTACTTTAGAGCATTCCACCACTTCCATACCACCTAGAAAAGCAGCGAGTTGGTATATCTTTTTCAATGCCCCACCATCGGGCGCGATGAGGGTAATGGGTTCAGCGATTTGCTCCACGACTTGCTGGATAAAACAATGATTAGAAATGACTTGACAATTATCCAATAAAGCAGGTGCGACCTCTGAATGGGGGTCAAAAATAGATATGTGACTTAAGTGAAGCGCGTTCAATATATCGGCATAGACCTTTACGCTTAGTGCTTCCCCTTTTTTCATTACTCGATCCTGTCGGGCAGCAGGGTAGTAGGGTAGATAAAGCGCGATATCTTCTACGCCCATGCGCTCTAGTGCATCCACCGCCACTAGCAGCAAGCCCATATCATTGAAAGAACGAATGCGATGGGTCACTAACACTTGCTCTACGCCTTGCAAATCGCTTTGAATACGAATGTGTGGCTCTCCCCCATTGAAGGTGAATGCTTCGTAGGCAATCGCTGCTTGATGAGGGAATGGATGAAAGGCTTTATCTAGATTTAAAATCATTTTGCGTAATTTTTACACAAATTTAAATCATAAATCAATATACCGCAAGTTTTTAGTGTAAAAATTACGCAAATTTATTTAAATCAAAAAAGGTCTTGATGATAGCAACTTGCATGGCTGCTGCTTCCTTGCTTACGCCTACTTTTTTATTCCAGAAGTCCATGTGTTTTTATATTTAGTTTCTGTGTCCACACTTTGAGGTAGCGCATATTCAAATCCTCATCGAGTAGCAAAAATTTTAAATCCTCCATCTGCTTTTCGCTAGACGTGATATTGTACCATTGCAACTTTGAGATAATCAAATCTTCTATGGACGATATATAGCAGTTTTTGCCAAAAAATGTAAGCTCTTTCCTTCATCACAGACAAGAAAAGCTATCCGCGGCAGAACAGTCGCAGTCCTCACTAACTAGACATAAAA
>JAHDCQ010000398.1 GCA_020629845.1 Saprospiraceae bacterium
TTTGCCTGAGCAGGGCCAAAATCCCTATCCATATAGTGGTCTTCCAATTGCACTTGGGTTTGGAAGTACGCCAATTGTAGAGGGGTGAGCAATTTTCTATGTAGGGGATCGCTAGTTGCCCAAGTTTCGAGTTTTTCCCAGAGTTGCGTATCCCAAGCTAGGAGTTGTTCCAATTCCGCTTGGTCGAGCGAGCTAGGAGCTAGGTAGAGTTGGGCGCGAGCCGAGGCTGCTTGATCAATGCGCTTGGCATCGAGGCGTTCACTAGCATTCAGGTCAAGTGCAAGGGTTTGTAGCACTTGTACGATTTCCCATTGGTCGAAGCTATAACAGCCTTCTATGCTGCTGGCTTCCATACCACCAATACTGATAAGTGCCGAGCGCGCCTCATTCGGATGCCGTTCTAGCAACCAACAGGGGAGTTTCACCGATTTATCAATTTGGTCAATGAAGACCAAGTGACGAATCAATTGCTCTAAATCCTTATAATCATAAGTTGCTTTCGGGTCAAGTGGTGGGCGTTCCGTGGGCGAGGTATTCATAAAGGCTTGCCCTACGGCATCATTCATCATCGTATTCACGCCGCTTGATTTGCCATCCGTGACATATAGCCAATAGGCACTATACGCGCCTGCAATCGGTTTCTTCGAGGCGCGCAATGTCGCAAATGATCGTTCCGAATCCTCCCATAAGTTATTGATGGCTACTTGCTCTTTATTATTGGCATCATCAGGGGCTTTGAGGTCGGTATATTCTGCGAGCAGACTATATTGCTGAAACTTCAAATTGCTATTCGTCGCTGCTTCAAAGCCTTCCGAAGTGCCTTTGCCGTAGTAGCCATCCAAGCTGCCTTCGTAGGCTTCGAGTTGCTTGAGTACCTTCTGCAAATTCAGCACCGAACGTCGCTTCACATTCGTTCGGATACGTGGCACAGCGATGGTGGTGGTGTTGCTGCTTGTAGTCGTATTAGGTGTTGGGGCAGGAGCAGCATCGGTAGCCGTATTTTTTCGCTCATCAGCATAGCCATAAGATGGCGGAGACACAGGTGTTCCTTTACGACTTACATTACGTACCTGCTCTTTTGATTCGCCGCGGCCTTCTACTATATCTATTGGGATGAGTGGCTGTTTTTCATTGCCTAATTCAAATGCACCTACCCGATGCATTTGCATGGTGTTATAATTTTTTACAAAAGCATCTGCAAAGCCTTTGCGCTTAATCTCGCTTAGGCGCGCATTCGCTTTATCTAGGCTACGGAAGGGAGCAGTTACTATTTTCACTTTATTATTGTCAGATACCACATAAATCGGGATATCTAAGTCAAAGAAGGGCGACCACTTTATTCTTTCTTTCATGGCGCGGGTAGCGAGTTGAATCACAGGCGCGTTTTGGCCATTATTGAAATTTGTCTCCACTACAAAGGCATCCATATAGCCCTTATCTTTGAGCCGATTGGTCATTTGTTGTGCTTCTCGGCGGGTAGAAAAATCACCTAAATAGACCCGATACACATTCCCTTCGGTATTTTCGGCATATACAAAGCCTAGCGTTCGGATAGGTTGAAAGTCCTCCATGCGGGGTTCTAAGAAAATACCTAATTGTACTGCATAGCTATTTGCTGTGGCAACAATGTGAAGGCTCAAGAGGGTGGTTAAAATTAGCATATATTGTTTCATAGTGAACATTTAGTCATGTGATTCTAGGAACTTTGACAAGATAATGAGCATAAAAGCGGCAAAAAGTCTAAAACAGCTTCTTAATTTTAAACGGCAATATAGCCTAATATTAGTATGGCTACATCGCTTTTTAAAGGCTTTTTAGGAAACGGTCTAAACTTTGGACAAAAGCGTCCCAAACAAAAGCAGAATGAACAGCTACGATGCTTCGTCTAAAAGCAGTAGCATTCCCTTGTCCTATTTGACGGCAAATTTCATTTATGGAATACAGGATAATTATAAAAATACAAAAGTGATTTGGTTCTCAGACAAATCCCGTGACGAAGCCGAAGAAAAAGTAAGCACAACACTACTTTTCGGGCGTTTTTGTGCTTTCTTTTTCTTCGTCCACGGAATTTGTCTGAGAACGAGTGATTTTACCGCAACAACTTCCGCAAAGCCTCCAAATCTTCCTTGTTCTTTGCCAATACCGAATAGGAAATTTCTAGCTTGTGCTTATCCACCGCATCGAGCTTAGAGATGTCTTTAAGTTTGGAGGTATCAAAGCCCAATTGGTGCAATAGTTGTGTCCAATAAATCAATTCTGCGGTAGCGGGATTTTTCTTCAATTTCACCTTGCGCCCTTTCCGAATCATCTCGAAATGCTTAACAACAGCTTCCAAATCAGTGGCAGAGAAGGCTTTGGTTTTTCCCTTTAAAATCTCTAGCAACAAAGCACGGTCAGGGAAGGGAATATGGAAATACGCCACCCGACGCAAGAAGGCATCAGGTAGGTTTTTTTCTGAATTGGAAGTCATAATAATGATAGGACGCTGCGCGGGATCGGCTTCGTACCGCTTATCTATTTCTGGCACATCGAAGGCGAGGTCTTCAAGAGCGGCAAGTACATCATTCGGTAAATCGCGCGGAGCTTTATCTATCTCATCAATTAATACCACGCATCGCTTTTGCGCTCGAATGGCTTTACCCAAGCCTTGATAGGTAATGAAACGACGCTCCACTTCCTCATCCGTGAGGGCTTCTTTACTATTCTGACTATATTGAAAATGCCCTAGCGCGTCGTAGCGATAGAACAAATCTTTCATCGTAGAAGTGGTTTGGGCATTGAAAATATAGGGCTTATCCAAACTAAAAATATGCGCCACATGGAAGGCTAAGCGTGTTTTGCCCGTACCTGGTTCGCCCGTAAGCAAAAGCGGTTGTTGCAATGCCAATGCTACATTTACGGCATTCACCAGCCCCTCCGAAGGGATGTACAATTTAGGATCATTGATGCTTTCATTCACTTGAACAGGCGGCAATTCGCGCTGCTCATTTTTGGAATATAGATGAAACATGTTTTCAATTTAGAACCGTAGAATGATGAATGTAAAATGTAGAAGTAAAATTTGCTATTAGCAAATTTTTAAATTCCTTCTAAATTCTACATTTTTCGGTTTTGCATTCGTAAATACTCAATGAGTGAATTGTGAATGACTGAATATAATTTAGAATTATTCACTTATTCAAAATTTTTTCATTCACTCATTGAGTATTTATTTACATTCTACATTGTTTACTCATTTGCTACTTCATACACGAGTTGTTGGAGCAGTTCAATATCTGCCATATCCAATTGCTCATGCTGTTCGTAATGTTGCTTTTTTTCAGGGGAAAGCCCTCCGATGAGGGTTTGAATTACGCGTTTGATTTTTTCTGGATTCTGTTCGCCCACATCCCTGAACCAATGCTCTAAGTCTTCTAATGGCACAGGCGAAAAGCCTTTTAATTTGGTACAGTTTTTAGCATTATTATCAATAATAGCTCGAATGCTGGCTAGTATCTGTTCCTGTGCTTCGCTAAGTGGCACATCTACAAAATCCTTCATATTTACCACCATAAAGAAGAGATAGCTGGTCTCATCTTTTGAAGAAGCCTCATCGAAGGTATCAATGAGCCATTGCAGGAAATCAGGCATAAAAGGCTTCCATTCGCGCAATTCTACCCGCAATACGCTTGCAATGTAATGATAATTCCGTTGTGGTAAGGTATGGGTAATGAGCTTTTCAAAGTCAGGCTCATCGAAACGTTTGCAAAAGTACTTTTTGAAGGATTTTTGGGTACGCTGAAGGCTATTTTTAATGTCGAAATTAGCGGTTTTCAAGCGCAGTCCATCCGAAGACAGTTCCATATTCATGGCATCCATTTCTTCGTCCAATTCTTCGAGTAGCACTTCCCAAATCATGCGCTCGGCAAAGCTTGGCGGCATTTGGTCGGGCGAGGCTGGAATGAAATAAAACTGCGTGGGCAAGCCTTCTTTTGCATCAAATTTATCCCAAAATAAATCAGCCAAATCCTGTCGGTCGCAATTGACCATGTACAGCACGCCTATTTTGTCGCGCTCCATTTGTAGGTCTCGAATGAGGGCTTTTAGTACGCCATCATCGCTCGGTGTAGCAATGCCGACTTGTAGCGTGAGTTCTCGCTTGAGGGCAATTTGGCGTTGTTCGAGTTCACTGATTTCATGTTCCAACTTAAATTGCACACTCGCGTCCGTCTCAATGATGAGGCGTTCGCGCAGAAAATTGAGTTTTTGCGTCAGTAGTTTGAGCTGCTCTTTTATTCCTTCTAGTGCTAATTGTGTTGGCATGTTGTGTTCTCTTTCTAAAAAAGATGGATTGATAAGCCCGACAAAGTAGGGATTATTAAGCCCAA
>JAHDCQ010000038.1 GCA_020629845.1 Saprospiraceae bacterium
CTTTCCAAGCTCGTTATTTTTTTCATATATGTCTTTTCTGATGTTCACGAGTAAACAGCTACTTCATATCGTTAGTGATATATTGGATATTTCTAAACTAGAGACAGGGCAAACGCGCATTATAGATACGACTTTTTGTATCAATAATGATTTATTGGATAGTTTGGAAAAAAACTTTTCAGCAGAAGCGAATGCAAAAGGTTTGACATTTCATTGGGAACATTCAAATAAGGATGAATTTTATATCAAATCGGATGAAATGAAAGTACGCCAAATTCTGACTAACCTGATTAGTAATGCCATAAAGTATACCGACGAGGGTAGTGTGCGATTCGGTTATGAATTACCACGCGACTATCTCATTCGGTTTTATGTACAAGATACGGGTATTGGTATTGCTCCAGAAAATATAGATGATGTGTTTAATCGCTTTCAGCGTACAGAAAATAGTATCAAATTAGGCTATAAAGGAACAGGTTTAGGTTTGGCTATTTCACAAGGTTTCGCAGAATTACTTGGAGGCAAGATATTTTTAGCATCCGAAAAAGGCAAAGGCACGACCTTCTATTTTGACTTACCTTATAAAAAGCGTACTACTAGTGCTAAAGGACGATTGCTTTAGAGTACATTTATTCATTCGCCATTACTAAGAAACTTTCGACTTGCCCTCTTTATGATTAATAAAAAAATGCCTCAATAGAAAAGCATCTATTGAGGCATTTTAAAACAGGGCTAAAATAAAAAAAGGGTAACGACATCCCCGAAGGAACGCCGCACCCTGTATAACCCCAAAAAACCAAATGAAAACAATCTACATATGAATATCTTGCGGTAATTGAAGTTGTTATATTACACTAATTAATTTCGGATTGCAAATATAGAATTTATATTAAAAACAAAGAAGAAATGAATTAGTTTTTTCCTTGATTATTTTTTATCGGCTCGTTTGCCATAATTTTCGCTTTTAGGACGAAAAAAAATGTTTAGGTCACATTTCGTTTTTCGCTTTGCGATTATCTTAACACAAATTTAAGAGCTTATATTGATTTTTGCAAGCTTTATTAATAGTTTTAACAAAAAAAATATTTTTACATAAATCTTGCTATTGTATTTGCTCTTTAGCTTAGTAAATATTGAGAGCAATTATTCGTGTTATATGCATCACTTTTGACGCTTACTTTCGCTTGTATAAACTACAAGGTAAAGCAATTTGTTGTGGAATTATCTCTTTAATACATAAATGACAGATTTTATCCGATAAATAGTCTGAAATAAGACATTTTCGGCTAAAAATGCTTCCAGCCTTGCGCCTTCAAGTCATGGATGTTTCCACCCTTTGTATGAAGTCTTATCCCATCGTCAGGTGCTACAACTTCTCCCATTATATATGTATCTGGCAAAAATTTGACCTTATCTAAATCTTCTGGTCGAACACTAAAAAGCAATTCATAGTCTTCGCCACCACTCAAGGCACAGGTAATGGGGTCAAGTTGAAATTTAATGGCTTGCTGTTCTGCTTCTGGATGAATGGGTACACCACTTTCCTCGATATATGCGCCCACGCCTGACTGCCGACAAATATGGAATAGCTCAGAAGCCAAGCCATCGGAAACATCAATCATAGCGGTTGGTACTAATTGGTTTTTAGCAAATAGATTTATCATATCGCGGCGGGCTTCGGGTTTGAGCTGTCGTTCGATGAGATAACTGCTTTGATCTAGGTCAGGTTGCACCCCCGGATTGGCTAAATAGATTTGCTTTTCGCGCTCTAATATTTGTAAGCCTAAATAAGCCGCGCCTAAGTTGCCCGTCACACAAAGCAAATCGCCAATTTTAGCGGTATTGCGGTAGCTTATCCTGTCGGCATCTGTTTCACCAATTGCTGTTACACTTAGGTAAAGTCCTTTTTGCGAAGAAGTGGTGTCGCCACCTACTAAATCTACATTATAAAAATCACAAGCCTGATGAATGCCTGCATACAACTCCTCCAATGCTTCTACAGAAAAGCGATTGGATATAGCAAGTGATACCGTTATCTGTTTCGGTAAGGCATTCATGGCATAAATATCCGATAGATTGACTACCACCGATTTATATCCTAGATGCTTTAAAGGCGTATACATCAAGTCGAAATGAATGCCTTCTACTAACATATCTGTGGAAACGACCGTTAGCCCACTACTACTACTCAATACTGCCGCATCATCTCCTATGCCATATATACTTGATGGATGCTTAAGTTGGGTTTGTTTGGTTAGGTGTTCAATGAGTCCAAATTCTCCGAGGGTATTTACATCTGTACGATTGGTATTATTCATTTATTATTTTGCTTTTGTAGTCTTGCGGCAAGATTCATCCATTTTTCCCGTTTCATCGGCTTTATCCAATATTCTTCCACTATGCCATAGCTATCTGCTTGCTTCAGTTCTTCTTGCCGCCCCGAGGAAGACAATATAATGGTAGTATTGTCTAGCTTTTTATCTAAGCCTAATTCAATATATTTATCTAAAAACTCAAAGCCTCCCATACCAGGCATATTAATGTCTAATAAAATTAAATTCGCATTATTGCCATCTTCATAAGCAGGATTCGTTTGAATAATTTCTAATGCCTGAATGCCATTATTAGCCTGTAATACCTGTGCTGCAAGTCCTTCATTTTTGATGAACATTGTATTGAGACGAATAATAATACGGTCATCATCTACTAGTAAGATAGTATCGAAAATTTTCATGGCCTTCTCTGTCTTTAATTAGCCATAGATACACAAAATTTATTGATTATTTGTTCACTCCTATACATTTTATGTTCAAAAACACTAAAATCGTCGCTCATCACGGTGCTTGGTACAGGACGTGTAGGTAAAGCAATGTACAGTATGTGCCGAACCCTTTGATGAGCGAAGCTTGTTTTCATTTAGGCTTTTGTCATTAGATAAAGTCGAGCATAGGGGAGTTTTGTTTCTTTCCAAACAAAACTATCTTCGTGGCTGTATAATTTAAGCGTATTTTGGATAAGGAACGAGACATAAATAAATGACAAGACCAGACAACATACTAGACCGACCAATCGAATACTTAAAGGGCGTAGGGCCAATGCGCGGCGATATGCTGAAGAAGGAGTTGAGTATCTTCACGGTGGGTGATATGTTGCATGCGTATCCATTTCGCTATGTGGATAAGACGAAGTTTCATCGCGTCCGAGATTTGAATGAGGATAGTGGCGAAGTGCAGTTGCGTGGTATTTTGCGTAGAGTGAATGTGATGGGCGAAGGACGCAAAAAACGGCTCGTTGGTCGCTTTCGGGATGATACAGGAGTGTTGGAGTTGGTGTGGTTCAAAGGCGTACATTATCTCGAAAAGCAATTGATTGTTGGAGGCGAATATGTGGTATATGGACGGGTGAGTGCATTTAATAGTAAAGTAAATATCGCGCACCCTGAAATGGAATTGGTGACTCCAGAAAACACACAACTTGCCGAGACTTTCGCGCCTGTGTATTCAAGTACCGAAAAGCTCAATACCAAAGGACTCGACTCCAAAAATAGGCGTAAGCTTTTGCGCCCTGTGGTAGACCAACTGACGCTTGCTGATTTGCCTGAAAATTTACCGCAATATCTAGTCGAAAAATTCCGCTTCCCGACCCGTATTGAAGCCTTGCGCGGCATTCATTTTCCAAAGGATGCGCGGCAGCTAGAGAAGGCAAAAAATCGCTTGAAGTTTGAAGAACTCTTTTTTCTACAATTGCGCTTATTGCAACTCAAAAACCGACGCAAAGGCGCGATTCGTGGACATGTATTTGCTAAAATAGGCGATTATTTCAATGATTTTTTTAGTCAAAAATTACCGTTTGAACTCACGGGCGCACAAAAGCGCGTAGTAAAAGAAATTCGGCGCGACTTAGGCTCAGGCGTACAAATGAATCGCCTATTACAAGGCGATGTGGGAAGTGGAAAGACGATTGTGGGGCTCATGAATATGCTCATCGCACTGGATAATGGTTTTCAAGCCTGCTTGATGGCACCTACGGAGATACTTGCACGGCAGCATTTCCAATCTATCAGCGAATATGTGGAGGGACTCGATATTGAAGTAGATTTTCTATCGGGTAGTGTGAAGGGCAAAAAACGCCGCGAATTACTCGAACGCCTCGAAGCAGGAGAAATTCATATTCTCATTGGTACACATGCCCTCATTGAAGACCCTGTGGTATTTCATAATCTAGGCTTAGCGATTATTGATGAGCAACATCGCTTCGGGGTGAAACAACGCGCACGACTCTGGAAAAAAGGGAAGCCCTATCCGCCGCATGTGTTGGTAATGACCGCTACACCGATTCCAAGAACGCTGGCCATGACCCTGTATGGCGACTTGGATGTATCGGTAATAGATGAGCTACCACCAGGGCGTAAGCAGGTGAAGACCGTGCATAAGACCGAAAATCATCGCATACAGGTGTTCGAGTTTATGCGCGCTGAAATTAAAAAAGGGCGGCAGGTATATGTGGTGTATCCTTTGATAGAAGAGTCCGAAAAGCTGGATTTAAAAAATCTAGAAGAAGGCTACGAAGCCATAAGCCGCGATTTTCCGCAGCCCGAATATCAAATCAGTATCGTGCATGGGCGTATGAAGCCTGCCGATAAGGAATTTGAAATGCAGCGGTTCATTAAGCAGCAAACGCAGATTATGGTAGCAACTACCGTGATAGAAGTAGGCGTAAATGTACCCAATGCTTCAGTGATGGTGATTGAAAATACGGAGCGTTTCGGCTTGTCGCAATTGCACCAGTTGCGGGGTAGAGTTGGGCGTGGGGCAGAGCAGTCTTTTTGTATCCTGATGTCCAGTTTTAAATTGAGTGCGGATAGTAAAGAGCGCATCCAAACCATGTGCCGCACCAATGATGGCTTTGAAATCGCGGAAGCAGACTTGCGACTACGCGGACCAGGCAATATAGAAGGTACACAGCAAAGTGGTATTATGAGCCTTCGCTTAGCGGATTTAGCAAAGGATAATCAAATTCTAGTAACTGCCCGCGAAGTAGCTATGCGAATACTCGAAAATGACCCCCAACTCGAAAAAGAAGTACATCAAAGCCTCAAAGCTTATCTTGCCAAATACATGAAAGGCATTAAGGGCTGGAGTCGGATTAGTTAGTTTTTGTTTATTTGATGATTGGCTTATTCGCCTATCCAAACAGACAAAGCAATCACCAAATAAACAATATTCCGCTACTCAATCCGTCGCAATTTAAAGGTAAAGCGTCCTCTAGGATTAGAAGCAATGAGTTCCAAGCGATTATTCGTGAGCGTTGTTACCGAGGTGAAATAATCGAAGGCGGGCCGATTGAATTCGTCAAAGAAGCGCATATCTAGGAAAAACTCTACGTCTTCCTCGCCATCAAAGCTATCGCGATCTAGTATCAGTTCCCAATCGCCAAAGAACAAAATACCTGCACTTACATCGTCATACACTGCTTCATAATTGCTATAAAATTCTAGCACATCCCCCTCGAAATCATCCGTAATATTATCTCTGAAAAGCGCGCCATCTTCTTTAAAAGTTGCTTTTTCAAATTCCCAAAAGCCAATAAGTCGGTCTTCTTTTCTATTCAATCGCGCATTGTCCGAACAAGCAGTAAATAAAAATATACTAATTGAACATAAAAGAGCTAATCGTTTCATTTGTTCCATTTTATTGCTTTTCTGACCGTTTTAGCTTGATTACTAAAATTGTCAAAAAACGATTTTTTCTAAAAAATGCTGTAACTATCTAGAAGAGAGAAGAAAGACCGTCCTTTTGGACGGAGAGAAAAGAGATTACAATGCTATAACTTTCCTTTTTCCAATACTTTTGCCAAAGTTGATGTTTTCAACTAAGCGTGAAACGCATTTGTACTTGTTCATCTCTCTTCTCTCAATGAAGTGGTCTCTTTTCTCTCCTCTGCTAAATAGTTACAAAATGCTTATCCAAAAAGACAATAAATACCTGAATTAGCTGCTTTAAGTAGAAGAGTTTAAAGGAAGCTTAACGGGCGTTAAGACGTTTAACAGACTGAGTTATATTGTTAAAACTCAAAAAATTACAAATACAACACATCTTTTATTTGGCATAGCAGAATTAGTACTGTAGTTTTGCCACAAATTTCGACGCTAAACTCTTAGTAAAATACAATTAACAAGTTATTCTCTCTTCCACGCATTGCTTGAACTAAATCACTATTGTTAAAGTTTAATGCAACCTTATACCTACATATAGGTATATGATTATCAGAAAAAGGTATTAAAATAAAACGTTGCCAGCCTTACTTGCTTTTCATTAATTTTCTCAACAAGTTATATACTTCTTTTCTACTCTAGGTACCTTTCATCTTGGTAAGCTAATAGTGAATTTAATTTTTAGCAAGGCTGTTGCTTGATATTGCTGCTCTTTATCAGAGGGAGGAGCTATCAACCTAAAATTACTGTTGACATTTTGAGAAGGATTAAATAATTGCCATCTCTTCAAAATGACTACAGAAAATGAAAACTATTTATTCACTATTGTCCTAGTAACTTAGTGCTACATTTTTAAATCACTAGCCCATGAGTAAGTTGTTACACCTATTAGCTGTAGCTCTGCTATTATGCGTACTAAACAGTATTCCCCAAAGCGTGTATGCCCAATGCGATGGAGAAAACTCGACAGACATCTTTTTATTTACGCCTGGTTTGGATACCATCTTTGTGGGAGATAATTGCTCTGGCATAGTAGATTTTGGTATGCCCTTTATTGAACCGACGGCTGCTGGACAGCGTATTGACCTCGGCGAATCAGGTATTGATGCTGGTCTTACGAGCCACTTAGAAGGAACTTCGGTAAATGTTGGAGAACAGATTAGCGTATACTATATAGGCGCGGAAGGCGAACCCGACTTCCGACGCGACACCTTCTGCTATACCATTGATGTAGTGGATGGCACTCCACCTAGCTTTGTAAGTTTCCCACCGAATGATACGGTATGCATCACCAATATCCCTATGCCGCTATTACTAGAAGTAATGGACAATTGCAATTTTGAGTTGGAAATAACGGATGACACCTTGGATACGGATGGCTTTTGCAATGGCGGCCTGCTGCGCCGAAGCTGGAGAGCTACGGACGTGTCAGGGAATAGAGCGAATATGTCGCAATTGATTTTTGTGGAAGGCGTACCTAACCCACTACCTATAGATTATACTCCAACGGCGGGTGTCGCTTTTTGCGATAATAATACCTACGAAACATGGATAGCCGCAGTACAAGACAGTATAGAGCAAGCAATAGCAGGAATTTGTGGCGTTGACGGCGTAGTACATGATGGACCCGCGAGTTTTACAGATTGTGGCACGATGGATATCAATTTCAATATTGAAGATGTATGTGGAGGTATTACTACCATAGCAACATCCTATACGAATCTTGATACGATTGCGCCTATCTTTGTAGTGCCACCTGTGGATAGAATTGAGTCAGTCTGTTCTTTTAGTGAAGTAGTGGCTGATCCTACGAGCATAATAGTGAGTGACAATTGTGATAGTGCAGAAAATATCAGCCTCACCTATACCGATGGAATTGACCCACTCGGAAATAATTGTGGCGAAGTTATCATCACCCGTACTTGGACGGCAACGGATGGCTGTGGAAATTCCGCGATGACAAGTCATGTCATTACAGTCAGAGATACTGTCGCGCCTGACTTCGACTTACCTATGGATTTATCCTTAGATTGTGGTGGTGGTATTAGTGATATAAGCAATCCTTCTCTAACGGGGAATCCGACGAATATTTCGGATAACTGCAGTGCTAATATTGACATTACTTCTGTAGACTCTATTAGCGGCAATAGTGGGTTAGTAGAAATTTATCGGACATGGACGGCAGAAGATGCTTGTGGCAATCAAGTATCCAAGGTTCAAATCATTCAAATATTTGATACCATTGCGCCTACCTTCGATTTGCGTTTTAGAGAATTAGATATTAGCTGTGCCGACCTCAATAATACGGCTGTGACCGGCGAACCAGAAATGATTTTCGAGCAATGTAGCAGTAGCGATGAGTTAGAAATCACCTTCACCGATAGTGCTTCTGGCAATAATTGTACAGGCAATGGAGCCATCATACGTACATGGCGTATCACGGACGCGGCAGGCAATTTCAATGAAATTTCGCAAGAACTGCGTATCGAAGACGATGCTATGCCGACCTTCACTAGGCCTGCAAGCGATGGCATCATCAATTGTGCCGATACGATGGATGTGCAAGAAGCTTTTGACATTTGGGTAGCCAATAGAGGCGGCGCAATAGCAAGCGACAATTGTACCAGCGATACCAGTTTAGTATGGATGGCATTTAATGCAGGCACGAACGACTTGCCAAGTCTAGGCCCGTCTGTCTGCGGCGATTCGCTTGGCATTTATCGCACACAAGCAGTAGATTTTGTAGTGCAAGACCTCTGCGGAAATGTCGCTATCAGTACAGCAGCTTTTAGTGTAGTAGATGATACGCCACCAGCTTTTGGTTTCTGTCCTTCTGATACTACCTTGACTGTAGTAGGGGGGAATTGTTCAGCAAATTTCATGCTTATTCCACCGCGCGTAGTCGAGACTTGTGGGGCAGATTTTGGTAATTTTTCACGTACTATTCAAGCTAGTATTAGCTCCGATGATCCTGGGAATAAGGATGTGCCTGTGAATCGGGTACAGTTGAGTTTTCCCTATATGCCTTCCAGAGATTTTCCGTTTGGCAATGTCTCGCTAAGTCTTAATCTTTTTAATGTAGATGCCGATCAAGGCCCTGAATTTTTTAACGTTTATCTAGAAAATGGCGACTTTGTGGGCGTTACATCATCTACTCCGCGTTGTGGTAATTCTTTTGAGCCTGATGTGCTAACGAACCTCACCGAAGAGCAAATGATACAGGCAGCAGGCACTAATGGCAGAATTACCTTCTTCTTAGAGCCAAATATTCCAGCAGGACAAGCACCAGAATTTGCTATTAGTGATATATGTGGCAATAGTTCCGTAGAAGCGACCTTGAGCTTCGATACGGCTTCGCCAAACAATATGACCTATTGGTATACCATAAATGATGGTATTCGATTTTTTTATGATCCATTTACGCCTATCATTGAAAGTCTTTCAGCAGGCATCAATATCATTACCTACATCGCTAGAGACTGCGCGGGTAATGAATCTACTTGCTCCTATCAAGTGATAGTGTCAGATAGTGAATCACCAGGCATTACATGTCCTGAGGATGTAGTGGTAACACATGATGCAAACGCTTGCACGGCATCCTATACCTTACCCCTACCTGAAATTGTGACGAATAATTGCATTTTAGACAATTCGACTAGTATTACTATTCCTACCGATTCTACTGCGGCTTTGCTCACCTTCACAGCTTCGCCAGATTTAGGTGATTTTTTAGTAGATGATGTCTTTTTGACTTTTGAAAATATTGATAGAAATACGATAAATGATGTGTCGCTCATCATCTCTATTCGAGGCGATGTAGATAATGACTTAGCATTTTTCAGAATATTGGGAGAAGATGGTTCCGAACTGGGCACTACGCGGCTTGGACAGGCGAATGTAACGGCAGGCGATTGCGAAACCTTTAGCGAAACTTTCATCAGCATTCCTGCAGCCAGCTACAATGCATGGGCAGCCGATGGCAATTTAAGTATTATTGCTTTAGCGAATAGAGAACTTCCTTTTCCAGCTAGTGGGCCAGGCGATGGATTCAATGATTGCAATGATGCACTTGTAAACGTTACAGGCGATAACGATGGCACTAGTATGCTCTTTGCTTCTTTGCGCTTCGATGCAGTACAATATTCCTACTATACCGAAGGAGCAACCGAAACCCCGCTTACTGTAGTAGCTGATACCATAGAGCAGCCTGCACTAGATTTCGCTATTGGTACAACGGAAGTATTCTACCTAGTCAGCGATGCTAATATGAATATTGATACCTGTTCTTTTAGCATTACGGTAGAAGATAATGAACCGCCTGTTGCTGTTTGTAATACTGCTACAACCATCATGCTCAATCCTGCGGGCTTTGCAATGGACACCATTTTGCCTGCCGAAATAAATCTAGCGAGTACCGATAATTGTGGTATTGATAGCATGTATGTTTTCCCTGATATATTAAGCTGCGATCTTTCTAGCGAAGAATTTATGGACATCACCCTCACAGTGATTGATGTAGGAGGCAATGAAGCAAGTTGCGTGACCCCCGTACGAGTGGTGACGGAAGCACCTACGCCTAGTTTCTTCATCACGCCTTGCGAGGGCGATAGTTTGTACTTATATGCCAGTCCGCCCCAAGCTCCTCCAGGAGTAGCCTATACCTATGCGTGGTCTGGTCCAAATAATTTTACTTCCTCCGAACCAAACCCCATCATCCCCAATCCTGATACGGACAATGAAGGTTCGTATAGTGTAATGATTACAGGCACAACAGCTTGTACAGCAGTAGGTTCAGTAGAAGTGAGTATTGATGAGAACCTAGTGCGACCAAGTATCAACGCGCCTGAAATGCTTTGTTCAGGCAATACATTGCAATTATCAACAGATTTTGAAGTGGAAGGTGATGCCATGTATTTTTGGTATCAAGGGACTTATAACGACCGCACCTCTATTGGCACTACTACTGGACCTTCCCTCGGAACGGGCAATATCACTATAGTAGGTACACATACTTATTTTGTAGAAATAGAAGTGGGCGGCTGTCTTTCTAATCCTTCTGAACTAGTAAGCGTTACTTTTATAGATGTACCAAACGTAAGTATTATGGTAAATGACACCATACCTTGCGAAGGCGAAAGCTTACAATTCAGCAGCGATATAGCTGACGCACAACTTACCTACAACTGGACAAGTACCAATGGCTTCCGAGCGGATGTACCCAATCCAACGATTGAAGACGTTAGCGCACTAGATGCAGGTATATACTATTTGCAATTGAGTGATAGCGGCTGTCCTTCTAGTCAGGATAGCGTCGTGATAAGCGTGCGCCCAAGCCCTGCGCGTCCTATTTTATTATCCAATACACCAATTTGCGAAGGGGATGAATTGATACTAAGCGTCAGCAATGATACTGCAAGTATCTATCATTGGTTATTACCGAATAATAATTCGGCGCAAGGTACTTTTGAAAATTCATTTACCGTTGATAATGCCGAATCCATACATGATGGAGAATGGCGTGCTTATGTCACTAGTGGTGGATGTAATTCCGAACTTTCGGCAGCCGTAGCAGTAGAAGTAAATCCTGTACCTGATTTATTGGTTGCTGCGGAACGTTCAGTACTCTGCGAAGGAGGAGATTTGATGTTGCAAGCATCGCCTACTTTATTGGGGGCAACCTATCGCTGGACAGCTCCAAATGGCGAGGAATCGGTCATGCAAAATCCTACTTTTCCAGATATAGGCATAGACGGATCGGGCATCTATACCTGTACCCTTACTACGGATAGAGGCTGTACGGTAAGTACAGAAATTGCTATTCAAGTAGGTGCGAGCGTAGTAATTGACAGTCTACAAAATACAGGTGTAGAATGTACGCAAGGCCCAACAGATATTAGCTTACGTGGTCTTTTATCACCTGCTGACGATGGTACGTATCAGTACCTATGGACAGGGCCGAATGGATTTAGTTCAAGAGATGCCATAGCTGTGATACCGAATGCTACGGAAATAAATAATGGCAATTATACACTTATAGTAACGAATGGTGATGGCTGTGCATCTGACCCGCAATCTATGGTGATTGATATTCGGGAAGCACCTGACACGCCTGCTACACCGCGCTTCAATGAAGGCACACAGCCACCGTTCTGTGAAGGCGATGTACTTAATATTGAAACTACGGTTTACTCAGGCACGCAAGTAGAGTATCATTGGATAACACCAGATAGTGCGCGCGTAACGCCTATTTCTACTTTTGTGACTAATGATTTAGTAGCTAGTAATAGTGGAGAATACGCTGTTTATGTGGTAGTAGATGGTTGCCAATCCTTACAGTCGGGAGTATTACGTGTAGATGTAGCAACATTGCCACAGATAACAGCCGTAAGTAATTCGCCTGTTTGTGAAGGCAGTCCATTAAGTGTAGAAGCTAATATAGTACCAGGGGCAACTTATCGCTGGACAGGGCCTTCTGGCATTACAGCTTCAGGCTCTAATCCAGTATTTGCGGAAGCAAATAAAGCAATTCACGAAGGAACATATACCGTAGAAGCAGAAGTAGATGGTTGTGCCTCGGATGTGGCTACGGTAGCAGTAGCCGTCAATGCACTACCTAGACAACCTGTAGCGGCGGCTTCGCCACAAATAGTTTGTACCGATGCAGATGATGCCTTGTTGCGTCTAGCTATACAAGCAATTTCAGGCACACAAGGAGCATCCTACACTTGGTACGACCAAGATTTTAATCCATTAGGTACGCTCACTAATGGAGCATTAGTATTTAATGTTCCTAATTTAGATAATTATGAAGCGGGTACGTATCAATTTTACGTGCAGGCTGAAAAAGACAGTTGTTTTTCTGTATTTTCCAATCCTGTAGAAGTAACCTTTAGCGATATACCTGCCGGAGTAGCCTATGCTGGAGAAGATTTTCCGACTTGCGGAGATACCATTATCACTATGAATGCTTCTGCACCTAGTGTTGGTACAGGTATGTGGACAGTAGCAAGTGATAATGGCGAAGACGTGAGTATCATTGACCCTAATAATCCAGCTACCATCATAGCAGGACTAGAAATCGGTAATGAATACCTCTTTGCTTGGACACTTTCCAATGCTTCTTGCGAAGATTACTCGACCGATACGGTACGAATTTCTATTAGGAATCCAGACATTGCTCATGCAGGCCGAGACACTTCTTATTGTGGTATAAGTTCCTTTTTCTTAGGAGCGAATTTGCCAGCAGACTCGGAAGGAATGTGGACACAATCGGAGGCTCAGGAGTTATTAGGGGTAGAAATTGAAGACCCTACTGACCCCAACACCGCTATTTTTACCAATTCCAGTACAGGACAGGATTACTACTTTACTTGGACACTTACGAGTCCGTGTGGAACGACGCAAGCCAATGTAGTTATTACTATTTCTAGCGGTATTCCTATAACCGAGGATGACTTCTCGGATTGTGGTGACGGTTGTACAGAAATCACGGCTATTGTGCCGCCAACAGGTTCTGGGGAATGGTATTCTCCTGATATTGGCATTGGATTTAATGATCCAAGCAGTGCGGCAACCATAGCTTGTGGGTTGCAGGATGGACAAAATATGTTCATCTGGGAAATAGATGGTGGTGCTTGTGGCAATTCGTCGCGCGATACGCTTTATGTAACCTACGAATTTCCTGCGGTATTAGAAGATGATAATGTAACGACACTCTTCGGAAAGACCGTAGAGATAGACGTGACACCAAATGATTTCTATCGAAACAATCAATTATATACCTTCGATGTGGCCGTAGACCCACTCAATGGCTCGGTTGAGCATCTCGGTGATGGAGTCTATAGCTACCGCCCGAATTCGGACTTTGTAGGTACAGATATTTTTACCTATCAAGTATGCGCGCCTAGCTCGGATTGTGCCTGCGTTACTGCATTAGTGAGTATCAATGTGGCAGAGGCACTAGATTGTGCAATACCTAATATATTCACACCGAATGGCGATGGTGTGAACGATACCTTCGTGATTCCATGTTTAGCTACGTCCAACTTCCCCGATAATGTACTCAGTATTTTTAATCAATGGGGCGACGAAGTCTATCGCAAAGAAAATTACGATAATTCTTGGGATGGTACCTTCGACGGTACGCCTTTACCAACAGCTTATTACTACTACTACATGGATTTCAATACAGGCGATTTACCTGTGTCGGGTTCTGTTTTATTATATAGATAAAAAGATAGCTCTGGTAAATAATTTTGTGTATGGGCGACTGAAATTCGCCTGTACACTTACGAGAGTGAAGTTTTTCTATTCAAAATTATGTACCACAGCATATCAAAATACAGCAGCATGAAAACAAGCTTATACATATTTACTTTGGTCGCTATTGGTAGTATATTGCTACTTAGTACGACCACAGGACTCCAGGCTCAACAAGATGAACAATACACGCAATTTATGTACAATAAGTTGCGCTACAATCCAGCCTATGCGGGTAGCGATGAAAAAGTAACACTTGGCATTTTAGGCAGAAATCAATGGGTGGGTATAGCTGGTGCACCGAATTCGCAAGTCATTAGTTTTGATATGCCTATTGCAGGTAATAGAGCGGCCGCAGGTCTGAATCTGATGCGCAATTCGATTGGAATGACCAATAAAATCACCTCCGATTTTTCGTATGCCTATCGCATTCCGTGGCTAAATGGTTACATCGCATTAGGTGCAAGTGCTTCTATACGGCACATTAGCACCGATTTTAGTCTTGCTACCCCCGTACAAAGCGATGATGATGCCATACCAGGCAATCTGCAAAGCAAAGTAGTACCCAATTTTGGAGTAGGTCTATATTATCACTACGATAATTTCTATGTAGGCCTCTCTGCTCCACGCTTACTGGATACTAATATTGATTTATCGAACGATGGTGGTACTATATCAAGAGAAGTGCAGCATTATTATCTAATGGGAGGCGTAATCTTAGGACCTGATGAAGGGGTGAAATTTTTCCCGCAAGCCCTCTTAAAATATACCCCCGACGGCCCATTCGATGCGGATTTGACCTTGAATTTTATTTTTCTAGAAAAACTCATTGTAGGTGGTGGCTATCGTGTGGGAGGATCGCGGCATTTATCAGTAGGTGAATCAGCAACGATTATGATTAGTGCAACCGCTAGTGAAAGTTTATTACTCGGACTTTCTTATGATATTACACTATCTGAACTAAAAGGACAAAATGACGGTAGCATCGAAGGTACCTTGCGTTTTACATTTGGTGGAGACAATGTCAATACCAATACACGCGTTCGGAATCCGCGTTGGTTTTAATCGTCCAAAATTTTCTTAAACAGAAGCAAAACATGACATATTATTAAAATATGTCATGTTTTATTTAAGTTATTATAAAATAATAGATAATTTTAGATTGAAAAAGGAGTGAATGAAAAATTTTGTAATGCACACACATTTCATTCCTAATGCGCCCTTGCCGTTCTATTTTCTCTGACTCATTAATAAACAACTTAAGTTGTGAGTAGTATGGTATACTACAAACACAGCTTGCGTTAAGTAACCTTACACAGGACGTGGCGGCATTGCACACACCGCTCTAGAACAAAACTTATGGCCATGTACATTACGCAAATGTTAAACGCTCTCATAGGACGCAGTTTAAAACACGTATTAAGCCTACTGCTACTCACTTTTACACTATCTGCCTATGCTCAGTTCGATATGGAAGCCGAGCCCTGGCGAAAAGGTATTAATGTCAGGAATGCAGTAGATATTAACTCCCCGAACTCCGAATTTTCTCCCACCTATTATCAAGATGGTATTGTTTTTGCATCCGATCAAAAGCAGCACGGCCCTATTGATAAACATACAGGCGAACGCTACTTAGAACTCTATTATGCTCCACTTGATATGAATGGAGATCCGCTTAAGCCCAAAGAGTTTTCTATTCGCCTAAATTCGCGCCTACACGAAGCGGCTACCACCTTCAACAATGCACAAGATCGCATCATATTTACACGCAATAGCCAAAAAGCGGGTAAAGCATTAGCGAATAAAAAGCATATCGTACAGATGCGTCTTTATGAAGCAGCGATGGGCAAACTGGATTGGGAAAATGTAGAAGAACTGGAGTTTAATGGAGAGAATTTTAGTTGTATGCATCCTACGCTCTCGCCTTCGGGTGATAAGCTCTATTTCGCATCGGATATGCCAGGGGAAGGGGCGCGTGGCGATATGGACATCTATGTGGTAGAGTGGGAAGATGGACGCTGGGGACGACCTCGAAACCTTGGCCCAAAAGTAAATACGCCTGCTAAAGAAGCCTTTCCATTCATCCATGATAGTGGCGTATTATTCTTTGCTTCGCAAGGACATAATGGCGTAGGTGGTTTTGATATTTATATGCTCAACTTGGGCGACGAGGAGGAAGAAGTCGTTAATCTTGGAAAGCCCTTCAATACCGTAAAGGATGATTTTGGCTTTATTTTAAGCAGGGATGGTTTGAGTGGTTTCTTTTCTTCGGATAGGTCGGGCGGCATGGGGCGCGATGATATTTATCGCTTCGATGCGCCAGAAGGCATCAAGAGCATGCGAAAAACCTTCAAGCTGAATTCCATTGTAGAAGTCACTGATATGGATAGTGATAAGCCCATTCTCTCGGCTTCGGTGCGCGTGTTGGAATATGTAAATGGCGAACTAGAAGAAGATATTTACGACTACACCTTCACTCCAAAACCAAATAGTGGGGGTTGGAATCAGGATAAAACGCTAAAAGAACAGTCAGAAATTCGAAAAGATAAAAAAAGTACCAACCACTATGGCGAAGTAGCACATGAATTTGTAGCGGAGAAAGAGTATCTGCTGTTACTCACCAAACCTGGTTATCAGCCTGTAGAATTTCCATATTCCACCATCGGGAAGTTAGAGCCTGAGCGCATCCGTATCAAAATGCAAGAGCAAAACTGTTTTGATTTGCTCGGAACGGTTCGTACGCAAGATTATGCCAGCCTAGCCTTTTCCTCTATTACCATCACCAATGAATGCACAGGAGAAGAGCGCACCATCACTTCCAATGTGAGCGGAAAATTCATTTATTGCTTGGAGCCAGGCTGTAAATTTAAAATTGTTTCTAATTTAGAAGGCTACCTACCCAGCGAAACGAGTATTTCTACCGTTAAGATACGGGGCAGCCGTTCATTGAATGTTGAAATGCAAATGAAACTCGACCCCGATTATTATATAGAAGAAGAGGTAATTGCATCCGCACCGCAACCTATAGATAGAATGTCTAATAGTGGAGGTAGAGAAAATGACGGTGGGATTAGTGAAAACTATTCAGAGGATACCGGCGAGTTTACGAACTCCGAGGCAGCCGTCGGCAGTGAAGGGACTTATTTTGATGAGCCCATTGAGGAAGGCAATGTCATTATTCTTGAAAATATTTATTACGAACTCGGAGCACATCGCGTAGCAGATGATGCTGCCCGCGAATTGGACGAACTAGCGCGTATCATGCTCTATTATCCAAGTATGACCATTCGGATGGTGGCCTATACCGATGTGCAAGGCAAGTATACTGATAACCTTGATTTATCGGACAGACGGGCAAGTGCTGCCAAACGCTATTTACTAGAACAAGGCATTGATGCGCGTCGTATTGATGCGATAGGTTTGGGGGAAAGTTCGCCCCGCAATCATTGCAAAAATGGCATAAAATGTACCGATAAACAACATGCTTATAATCGTCGGACGGAGGTGCATATTAGGAAAGTAGATAAGTCCGTAGAGTTTCGACGTAGAGATATTTTGCAGTCCCGACGACCATAATCGAGCGATAAGTTAGGATTGTGTATGAAATAAGTTCGTAAATTTAGAGTAGCTAGTTTTGTTCTTATTTTTGCTTTGAAAATGAGAGTTTATCTGGATAAGTGATTATTTTCAAAGTGAAAATAAGAGCAAAAGAAGCAGTATAAATTACGAAGTTATTTTGTACACAATCCTTATGAGCGATAAACAGCGCGAAGTCTCTAACTTTGCCTATGCTTAGTACATTGTAAATTATCGCTCATAACTTATTTTTTATGAAACAATTGTTATTAATTCTTGGCTGCTTTTATTTTTTGATGCCAAGCAGTACCGCCCAAATCGAAGAGCTTAAAGATGGCGTATTAGTGGTGCGTTTGAAAAGTAATAATCGAAAAATTAATGCCCTTAAAGAGAGCCTTGCCAAAACCCCAAATCCTAACTTAGAGCGACAACTCGTAACTGCCGAGCTAGAAGCATTTCATACCGCCAAAGCCATGATGCAAGCCTTTGAGCAGGCGTACCAGTTCTCTGAAGTACTTTTCATGCACGATACCGCCACCACCGCGCTTAAGAATGAACAATACGAACGGATTTTCTTGGATAAAGACTTGAAGCCGACTGTAGAAGCCGACTTAAGCAATCGCTTTTTTTGCGTATTGGTAGAAGGCAAATCGGTTTCTGGTGCGGAAGGCTATGTAGTATTGGATAGTCAATTTGAAGCAATTCCACGTCCATTTCCTAACTTTGTACGACGGAACAATTTGGGCTACTTGATGAATTCTTTCTTTGCAGATAATTCGATGGCCAATTTGAAGCTCTATAGTCGCTTGGCTAAGAAGTTGAATAAGCGACTCGATTTTTATTATGCAAAACGATAATATCTACATGATGCGAATTGGATGCTTTATATTATTAGTGTTCGTGTTTAGTGCAAGTGCTTTTGCACAAGATGCCTACCTAGCCGAAATCAATACTTTTCGGACAGATTTGAATAAAAAATACAAAAGCCGTAAGGACTCGCCCTTGAAAAAAACTGAACGCAAAAAGTTTAAGAAAATAGGCGGGCATAATTTCTTTCCGATAGATGGCAGCTATCGCGTAGTAGCTACCTTCGAGCGAGTAGCAAAGCCTGATTTAGTAGAAATGGAAACCAGTTCAGATAGAATAGCGAAGTACGATAAATTCGGTATTGCCACTTTTGAATTGAATGGAAAAGCGTTTCAATTAGCTATTTATCAAAGCCATCGTTCGCGCAAAATGGAAGCCTATAAAGACTATCTTTTTCTCCCATTCACCGACCTCACCACAGGCGAAGAAAGCTATGGCGCAGGTCGCTACATTGACCTAAGAATCCCTGAAGGAGATACGATTATTATTGATTTCAATCAATCCTATAATCCTTACTGTGCCTATACTGCGGGCTATTCTTGCCCTGTTACGCCCCGCGAAAATTTCTTGAATACTAGAGTAGAAGCGGGTATTCGCACATTGGACGTGGATTTGTATTGATAAAGCAATACTTGGTACTACATCAATCCATAAAAAAGCATCCCATCCTAGCGACTAGAATGGGATGCTTTTTTTTCTAAAACTTTTGTAATGTTTTCTTTAGCCTAACTTGTAGGCAGGTGTGCTTTAATTTTGTTCACTAAGAATTCTTCGAGCCATCTCTAAAATTTTTGTGTCGCCCAAGCTTACGATACCGCCACCTGGTCCAGGTTGGAGATGTTTTCCTGTGACATCACCTTCATCAAATTTATTGGCGCCAAAATAATTACGAACGGTTTGTTGGTCAATACCTAATTCTTGTGCAATGCGTGCCACACTACCCGTTGGCAACTTGTGCTTAATCTCACGCAGTTCGTCAAATGTAATATTCATACAAAATAGTTGATGTGAAGAAATGAAATGAGATGTGACAGTTAAGGCTATAATTATTTTGTCATCACCTCTAATATGTGCATTAAGGTAGGTATTTTTTTGAGAAAAAAAAATAAAATGCGGCATTTTGTACAAAAACAAAATGTAGTGTTTCTTGCCTAACATTCCATCTATTCTTGCTTTGTGCGGTGAGATGTATGCGCCTCATGTAGGGGCGTAAGTGTTTACCTAATGCCGATTTGGAATACCTTATGTGAGAGAGCATGGTATCTACTCTCGCGCACACATCCGATAGTCTAAGAAAAATAGATAAGCAGCTAATGTGCCCAATTATTTTGCTGATTTGATTGTTATTCAAAGACAGCGTTTCCAATTCCGTCCAATCGGCTATTGCTTTAGGAATGTGCGTAAGCCCTGCACGGGAAAGACGAATGCTTGTTTCCTCTGCGGCTTTTGCTGTTTCTATTTTTTCTATGATATGTGCTGGTGTATTCGGCATAGTGTTTATTGTTTGGTGTACAAGGTACTAAAAAACTGCTTTATGGGGCAGTAAAATGTGCCATGTAGAGACGACATGCCTGCCGTCTCCTGCCGCTTATGAAACGCCCTAAAGCAAAGTGGGACAGCATTATAGGACAGGAGGCGGCAGGCATGTCGCCTCTACATGGATAAAAATAGAATAGGGAAGCACACCCTCGGCATGCTTCCCTATTTATTATTATTCCTATGCACAGAGGAATTACTTCCGCCCGTGGCATTGCTTGTATTTCTTACCGCTACCACAAGGACAAGGATCATTGCGTCCTACCTTCTTTTCTGTACGTTTGAAGGTTTCAGGCTTCGCTTGTGCTTGTGCGCGCCCAGCTTGTGCGCCTGCGCGTCGGGCAGCAGCTTGTGTTTCTGTTTCAGCGCGGCGGTTGGTCGTCATGCGCTGTTGGTTGGCGCGGGTGCGTTGCTTGGCTTCCTCCAGTGTAGTGCCACCTGCGAATACCAGCGTACCTTTCATCAAGTAGGAACTCACATCGCTATTGATTTCATAAATCAATTCCTCGAAAAGTTTGTAAGCTTCCATCTTATACACCACCAACGGGTCTTTCTGCTCGAAGGAGGCAGAACGCACGGCTTCTTTCAGTTCGTCCATGCCGCGTAGGTGTTCTTTCCACGCATTATCTATGAGGGCGAGTGTCACCGTCTTTTCGATGTCTTTTTTGATGCTTTCGCCCTTGCTGTCCATCGCTTCTTGTATGCCAGCAGTAATTTGTAGCGGGCGTTGGCGACCATCTGAGAAAGGAATCACGATGCGCTTAAATTGCTTTTGGTTTTCATGCACATCCTGAATCATTGGCATCAATACCTCCACGATGTCGTCCATCTTGCGGTTGTATTGTTCCCATACTTGCTCTTGATAGCGCGTACTGATTTCATCAATTCTTCCTTCTGTAAAATCAGCAGCATCTATCTTTGGATCTACGCCCAAAGAACCTAAGGAATCGGTGCGGAAAGTATCAAAATTGCCGCCTGCGCGATGGTCTTCTACTAAGGCTTGCATCATGCCTTGAAACATGCCGTACAAGTCTACTGAAAGTCGCTCACCAGAAAGGGCATTTTCGCGTTTTTTGTAAATAGCCTCCCTTTGGATGTTCATCACATCATCGTACTCTAGGAGGTTTTTACGCATCCCGAAGTTGTTCTCTTCTACCCGCTTTTGGGCGCGCTCTATGGACTTGGTGACCATATTGTGCTGAATCACTTCGCCTTCGGTATGTCCCATTCTATCCATCATCTTCGCAATTCTATCCGATTGGAAGAGACGCATCAATTTATCCTCTAAAGAAATATAAAATTGCGACGAACCTGGGTCTCCTTGACGACCAGCCCGACCACGCAACTGTCTATCCACACGGCGCGAATCGTGGCGTTCTGTACCGATAATGGCTAGACCACCCGCGTCTTTTACCTGCTGGGTTAGTTTAATATCCGTACCACGACCTGCCATGTTGGTGGCTATCGTTACCTTACCTGGGCGACCCGCTTCTGCTACTACCTCTGCTTCTCGTTGGTGCTGCTTGGCGTTCAGTACGTTGTGGTCAATGCCGCGCAAGCGTAACATACGACTGAGTTTTTCGGAAATATCTACCGAAGTAGTACCCACCAATATCGGACGACCTGCATTACTCAAATTCACAATTTCGTTGATAACGGCATTGTACTTTTCGACATTGGTTTTGTATACCAAGTCTTCGCGGTCATCGCGCACAATCGGGCGATTCGTAGGAATCACCACTACATCTAGTTTATAGATTTCCCACAGCTCGTTTGCCTCCGTTTCGGCTGTACCCGTCATACCCGCTAGTTTGTGGTACATACGGAAGTAGTTTTGCAGCGTCACAGTGGCGTAGGTCTGTGTGATGTCTCCGATTTTTACATTTTCCTTCGCTTCGAGGGCTTGGTGCAAACCATCTGAGTAGCGGCGACCTTCCATCATACGTCCCGTCTGCTCATCTACGATTTTTACCTGTCCTTCCACTACGATATACTCCACTTCGCGCTCGAAAAGCGTATATGCTTTCAAGAGTTGGCTTGTAGCGTGTAAGCGGCGTGCTTTCACGGCATAGTCTTGCGAAACGCGGGTCTTTTCCTCTTCGGCTTCTTTTTCTGTCAATGATTCATCGCCATCAATTTCGTACATGGCAGTTGCCATATCAGGCATCACGAAGAAGTCCGCATCATTTACCACGCCTGATAGAAATTCTACCCCTTTATCCGTCAATTCTACTTGCCGATTCTTCTCATCAATCGTAAAGAGCAAATCATCATCCACTAAGTGCATATTCTTGGATTGCTCTTGCATGTAGAAGTTTTCCGCTTTTTGTAGCGTTACTTTCACGCCTTCCTCATTCAAAAACTTAATGAGCGGACGATACTTTGGCAAAGAACGGTAAGCGCGCAACAATGCCATACCCGCTTCGCCTTCTTGGACTCCTGTGATACCGTCTTTAAACAAGGATTTTGCCTCAGCGATATAAGCCGTTGTCTTTTTGCGCTGCGCAGCAATCAGTTTTTCCACGAGTGGCTTCAAAGACGCATATTCTTGATCTTCTGCCCCCTTCGGTACTGGCCCTGAAATAATCAAAGGCGTTCGGGCATCATCTACCAATACCGAATCTACCTCATCTATCATGGTATAGTGGTGCGGACGCTGTACCATATCATCCAGCGTTGTTACCATATTGTCCCGCAAGTAATCGAAGCCGAATTCGTTGTTCGTACCATAGGTGATGTCGCAGCGATAAGCATTGCGTCGCTCTTGGGTGTGTGGTTTATATTTGTCAATGCAATCTACAGTCAAATAGAGGAACTCAAAGATTGGCCCTACCCACTCGCTATCCCGCAAGGCGAGGTAGTTATTCACAGTAATGACATGTACGCCTTGTCCTGCCAAGCCATTCAGGTAAGCAGGCAAAGTTGCTACAAGGGTTTTACCTTCCCCTGTTTGCATCTCCGCAATCTTTCCATCGTGTAGTACCTGTCCACCAATCAACTGCACATCATAATGTACCATATTCCACGTGATGTCGCCTCCTGCAGCTACCCACTGGTTTTTCCAGATGGTTTTATCCCCTTCTATGCTGACATAGCTCTTTTTTGGATTGGCTGCCAATTCGCGGTCGAAGTCCGTAGCTGTGACTGTCAAAGTGTCATTGTCTTTGAAGCGTCGCGCGGTTTCTTTTATGGTAGCAAAGGCTTCTGGTAGAATTTCTTTTAGAATTACCTCCAAGTGCTTATTGCGTTCTTTTCGCAATTCGTCTACCTCGCGGAAGAGTTCATCTTTGCGTAGGAGGTCTTGTTCCACTAATGCTTCTGCTTGTGCATCCGCAATATCTTTATCTATACCTTCGAGGTGCGTAGCGATACGCTCTCGAAAAGCTATGGTACGGTTTCGGAGGTCGTCATTGCTGAGGCGTTGTATACGTTCAAACTCATCATTAATCTGTTCGACAATAGGCGCGTATTCCGCCACATCGCGATCATATTTTGAACCAAATAATTTCTTTACGAACTTAAACATTCTATTTTTTTCTTTGAGATGTGAGACTTCTAAATGTGGAATGTAAGACTTTCAATTATATATTAGTTTTACATTCCCTATCTCACATCTCATATCTATTTTTATTAAGGGAAGCCAAAGATAGGCATTTATGGTTTAAACAGATTTCGTACCGAAATTATTTATCGGACAAAGTGGCAGTTTTCGGAATGATGAAGTTTTGGGAGCAAAAAATACCAATCTTAATCCGTACACATCTCTAACCTGCTGCTTCTCGTTTTGCCTTATCTACTGTAAGGTCAGAAATAACGACTTTTACCTGATTTTTCAGGGCTTGTTTAAATACTTTTACTTGTCTATTGCCATCTACCCGCACATAGACATAGCCTCGTTCAGAATCGCCCATGCGCTCCAACTCACCATACCACCTACCGAGTGCATCTACTACATCTACTAGCAAGCTGTCGGTTGCTAATTGCTTATTCCAGGGCGCCCAAGCGTCATAGGAAAAACTCATTGGCACACTAGCTATTTTTCCATCTACAAAAGTGGGATAGAAAAACATTTTGCTCGGATGACGAAGCGTATCGCTCATATCTACTTGTACGGTCATATTGCTCGGTCCTTGCTGCATTTTATTTTCCCGATTCATTTCCCAGCAATAATCATAAAATTCCTGCTGAGGCATCCCCAGATAAATATCTAAATAGACCTCATCTACTCGAATACCTTTTGCGAGTTCTTTTCGCACTAGACGTTGATAATCACTTTCTGATTGGCAAGTGATACATACTATTACTACTAAAAATAGTGAGTATAAATACCTCATTCTTCTCGTACTTCTCTTAATAAGAATTTGGACAAAAATTAGCGTTTTTGACAATGCTTTGCAAATTGTCAAAAAAACGTAACTATTTAGAGGAGAGAACAGAGAGGGACAAGTATTTTTTTATTCATTCTCTATTATTCTTTGGTATACCATCTCATCTCTCTTCTCTCAATGAACGAATTGAATGGTCTCTCTTCTCTGCTCTAAATAATTACAAAAAAACAAAATTTAGAATGAAACGCTAATGAATGGCAAACAAACAAAACCGATTCATTCTGTAAATCAATAATAGGCGTAAAAGTTGGGAAAAGCAAAGAAAACAGTTTAGAGCTTGCTACTAAATACAGACAAAAACTAATTTTTTCGTCAGAAATATTAGA
The DNA here is from genome assembly GCA_020629845.1 of Saprospiraceae bacterium. Taxonomy (GTDB): domain Bacteria; phylum Bacteroidota; class Bacteroidia; order Chitinophagales; family Saprospiraceae; genus JAAUTG01. The sequence goes on from JAHDCQ010000038.1 coordinate 24,666, forward strand.
CTTTTGCCGTGAACGCTCTATTTATGGGATATTGCTTCTTAATTATTGAACGCATACTAAGAAAATGTCAAACGGGAAATTTATCGTTTTTGAAGGAATAGATGGCTCTGGAAAAACCACCCAAATACAACGCTTACAAGCGCGTTTTCGGGAACAGCAACTACCGATATATGTCACGAAAGAACCAACGGATAGTCCTATAGGGGCAGTCATTCGCAATGTGCTAAATAAGCGTATTCGCACAAGCGAAAAGACAATTGCTGCCCTTTTTCTAGCTGATCGCCTCGACCATATCGAAAATCCTGTGAATGGAATGCTAGGCTACGTACAGCAAGGTACGCATGTCATCTCGGATAGATATTATCTGTCGTCCTATGCTTATCATAGTTCGCATGTGCCGCTGGAATGGGTGATTGCAGCCAATGCGGAATGCGCCCAACTGCTGCGCCCAGATGTGATTTTCTTTATTGACATTGCACCTGAAGAAAGCTTGGAACGCTTGAAAAAAGGACGTGCTTTCTTGGATTTATATGAAAATCTGGAACGTCTAAAAAGCGTACGCACCAACTATATGCGCGCCATCGAACGTGTGCAAAAGGAAGAAAACATCATTCGTATAGATGGTAACCAAAGCGAAGCCGTGATTGCAGCAGAAATTTGGGCAAAGGTTCAAGAAATTTTATAATAAGACATGACTAAAGTAATACGGCTCTTTGTTTTGCTTTTTCTATTAAGCAATTGTGGAACAAATGTCAAGGAAGAAAAACCAAGCACCGTCATCACACCACCACCTGTAAAACCTAGCGTGACGGAAGATGACTTGATAACGCGCCTTTCCATAGACTTAATTGCGTCGCCGAACAACCAACAAGAGCGCGAACAAAATGTGATTATTAACCATGCCATTGATAAGCTCTGGAATGTGCAACGCACCAACTCTGGTTTGTATTATGAAATTCTGGATGAAGGACAAGGCGACCCAATTCAATGGGGTGACTATATAGAGGTGCATTATGAAGGCAAATTTATGGATGGGCAGGTCTTTGATTCTTCGCGTAAGCGTAAGCGACCCATGCAATTCTATGTTGGCAATATGATAGATGGCTGGAATGAAGGCTTACAACTCATTAAGCCCAATGGACGAATTCGACTGCTCGTTCCTTCGCCACTTGCATATGGCGAGAAAGGTTTAGTAGCACCAAAAGGCGATACCCTAGTAGCTGCGGATAAGGTATTGCTGTTTGATATTGAAGTGCTACGCTGGTTGAAATAAATAGACGAACAGATTTAAAGATGTGAGTAAATACTCAATGAGTGAATGAAAGAATTTTGAATGAGTGAATAATTCTAAATTTCATTCGCTCATTCAGTTATTCAC
>JAHDCQ010000399.1 GCA_020629845.1 Saprospiraceae bacterium
CACAAACGGCACTCCCAAAAGAAGTGCCGCCTGCAATATCCAATAAAAAGAACCGACTGCCTAAGCAGCAAGCTCCTCACGTATCTTATTCAAAGCCGAGCCAGCGCGTACCCAATCAATTTGTGCTTGATTGTAGGTGTGTGCCACCTCGAAGGTATCTTCCGAACCATCTGCATGGTGGAGCGTAATGCTCAAGTTCTTGCCTGGTGCCATTTCATTGTAACCGTTTAAGGTTACTTTATCATCTTGGCGTACTTTATCGTAATCCGCAGGATGCACGAAAGTCAAAGCAAACATACCTTGCTTCTTCAAGTTCGTTTCGTGAATACGTGCGAAGGACTTCACCACAACTGCTTTCACACCTAAGAAGCGAGGCTCCATAGCTGCGTGTTCTCTTGAAGAACCTTCACCGTAGTTATCCTCTCCGAATACCACCGTTCCGATGCCATTGTCGCGGTACTTACGCGCTGAATCAGGCACGGCTAAGAATTCTGCATTACTGCTACTATCCACGTAGTTCGCTACGCTATTTGCCTTCTCATTGAAGTAATTGATAGCACCAATAAAGCAGTTATTCGAGATATTCTGCAAGTGTCCGCGATACTTCAGCCATGGCCCAGCCATAGAGATGTGATCGGTGGTACACTTTCCTTTTGCTTTTAGTAGTACGCGCATACCTGTCAATTGCTCCGTAGTAATTGGCACGAAAGGCGTAAGCAATTGCAAGCGGTCAGAAGTTGGATTCACACTAACTTCTACGCCACTGCCATCTGCCATAGGCGCGACGAAACCTGCATCTTTCACATCAAAACCCTTTGGAGGCAACTCGAAGCCTGTTGGTGGCTCTAGTCGTACTTCTTCGCCCGCTTCGTTGGTCAAAGTATCGGTAAGCGGATTAAATCCTAGCTCTCCTGAAAGCGCGATAGCGGTTACTATTTCTGGTGAACCTACGAAAGCGTGGGTGTTTGGATTGCCATCCGCACGCTTCGAGAAGTTACGATTGAAAGAGTGTACGATGCTGTTTTTTGCTGCTTTCTCCGAACCTGCACGCGCCCATTGCCCGATACATGGGCCACAAGCATTGGCGAATACAATTGCACCCATTTCCTCCAGTGTCTCAATCAAGCCGTCACGCTCAATGGTGAAGCGCACTTGCTCCGAACCTGGCGTAATAGTCAGTTGCGACTTTGGCTTAATGCCCTTCGCTACTGCCTGCCGCGCGATGGAAGCTGCACGTGAAATATCTTCATATGATGAGTTGGTACAAGAACCAATCAAGCAATATTCTAATTCTGTTGGCCAATCGTTTTTCTTTGCTGCCTCGCGCATCTCAGAGATAGGCGTGGCTAAGTCTGGCGTAAATGGCCCGTTCAATAGCGGCTCTAGCGTTGATAAGTCAATTTCAATCACTTGATCGAAGTAACGCTCTGGCTCTACATATACTTCTGGGTCGCCTGTTAGGTGTTCTGCTACGCCATCCGCTAGGTCAGCGATTTCTGCACGATCGGTTGCACGTAGGTAACGCGACATAGAAGCGTCGTAACCAAAGGTAGAAGTGGTTGCGCCAATTTCCGCACCCATATTACAAATTGTGCCTTTACCCGTACAAGAAAGCGAACGTGCGCCTTCTCCGAAGTACTCCACAATAGCACCTGTACCACCTTTCGCACTAATAATACCAGCTACTTTCAGGATGACATCTTTCGATGCTGTCCAGCCGCTCATCGTGCCTTTTAGCTTCACACCGATTAGCTTTGGCATCTTCAATTCCCAGGGCATTCCTGCCATCACATCCACCGCATCTGCACCACCAACACCGATAGCGACCATACCGAGTCCACCCGCATTAGGCGTGTGTGAGTCTGTACCAATCATCATACCACCTGGAAATGCATAGTTTTCAAGCACCACTTGGTGAATGATACCTGCACCTGGCTTCCAGAAACCTACGCCATAGCGATTAGAAACAGACGCTAGGAAATCATATACTTCCGAATTGATGTCTTTCGCTGCAGCAAGGTCTTGATCCGCCTCTACTTTTGCTTGTATCAAGTGATCGCAGTGTACCGTAGAAGGTACAGCTACCTTTTCTCGACCTGCCATCATAAATTGTAACAAGGCCATCTGTGCCGTTGCATCTTGCATCGCTACGCGGTCAGGTGCGAAGAAGACATAATCTTTACCACGTGCATACTGCTGCAAAGGTGATTCAGCATGTAGGTGGGTGTAAAGAATTTTTTCGGCAAGGGTAAGCGGACGACCTAGCTTAGCTCTTACTGCTCCTACGCGCTCTGCAAGTGTCGCGTAATGCGCCCGTATCATATCAATATCGAAAGGCATATAGTAAATGGTTTGTATTTGAATGTGATGAGTTATGAGTGATAAATGATGAGTTTTTTCAAATATGACATATTTTGAAAATATGTCATATTTAGGCTTGTCTCACATCTCACATCTGTAATGTCTCACATCTATTAGAAAAAACAGCGCAAATGTACGCTTTTCGTCAAAAATTATAGTATGTAAATGCAATTTAGAACAAATTAAAATTGGATTGTATACTACATTTTAAATACGAACTTCGCATATATTTTATTTGCGATGCAAAGCATATTCAAAAATGGAACGATAGATAAGAATAGAAAGTTAAGGCATCCACGCGTTTTATTTTTTTGGCATTATACAACACTCAAACGAATCATTTTTTGAGCTGGTAAAATAGAGTGCATTGATAAAACCCCTACACGAACACTTCTAAGCTTTCATATTCTGTACGGAGTTCTTCCAATACTTTAGGGTATATTTTCTGTATAATAGTTATGAGTTCTGGCAACTTTTCTAGCCCAGTACGGAAACGAAGCAGTTGTTCCAATTCTCGATTGGCACTCGATAATAAATCATTGCCTAAAAACGCAAATACTATTTTCAACTTATGGCTCACCCGACGCAACTCATCCCACTCTTGGTATTCATAGTGTTCATATAGCTTGTCTAGTTCGCGGGGCAATTCGTCCAATAGCATTTCCAGCATGAGCTGTTTCATCAGTTCATCTTCACCAGCCATTAGTTCTATGTAGTTTAAATCAATGTATTGATATACCGTTACTGTACTTTCCATCAATGATATGGTTTTACAAATCAACTCTTGATTGCATATTATTACAATGCAACATTCCTTAGGAATACTAGCATCTACTAGCACTCCACTGCAACGACTTTACTTAGAGTGATGATTAGAAAACCATCTTTATGGGTAGGCAATTAAAATCATATACCCTTTTTAGACTTAAAATTAAAGGTGTATATGTGATACTAATACGGAGATTGAAGGACAACGTTACAATATTTAGGGGGCTTATTTCATTTTTTTGCGAATTTTTGCCCCTAAGAAGCTGTTTTAAAACTTCTAATTGTTTTTCTGCGTCCCTCTTTTTTCGTCTATTTTCCGATTTTTTTCGCTCCGTAGAAGGACTATGCAGCTCAAAAAATCAAAAAATAGACAAAAAAATAGCGGGCAGAAATTCCAACCATAGGTTTTAAAACAGCTTCTAAAAACAACTAGCAATCTACAAAACACAAGTACTTCTCCCCTTTTTTGAGATCAAAAATGGGAATTGTTTCGTCACGCCAATACTTAAGTTTTGGATTTACAGACTTTTACATATATTTGCTTTTACGTACCATACTATAGTTTTTATCACTAGCAATTATGAAAATCACCTTCTCACTAGCATGGCTATTCATGCTTATAGCTGTTGCGTTGTCTGCTCAAAAAGGTACTGATACAAAGGAAATTGTATCACAAGCAGAGGCGTATATACAGACAGGAAATTATACAAAAGCTATTGAGTACTGTACAGCTAACATTATATCCAATCCTGAAGCTTACTATTGCTATGGCTTGCGCGGCATAGCTCATTTCCATAAAACTAATGCGGCACATGCTTATGAAGATTTGAGTATCGCGCTTCAACACTTTCCTACAGAACGCTTTTTCTACTATCGTTCCCGCACACGGAATCGGAATAACTATAAGGGGATTTTTCAAGATTTAAGCGAAGCGATTGCTATCAATCCGAATAATCCGCGCTACTTCTATGATAGAGGGCAGGTGCAATGGAAAGCTTTTATTGAAACTGCTACACGGCACAATAATTTCAATTTAGAATTTGTGGAAAAGAGAGTAGGCTTCACACTCAATCCATGCCCTGATTTTGAGCAAGCTACTGCGCTGAGTAAAGAATATGGAAAAACGCTCGAACTCTGCGAGCGATTCCAAGTAGCACAACTATAA
>JAHDCQ010000400.1 GCA_020629845.1 Saprospiraceae bacterium
CTTGAACCCACCATTTTAGTCTCCACTTCGCCCTGCTCATAATCAATGAATTGCGTACCCGATTGCCATGCTTGCTGTGTTTCGTCAAAGTACCAAAGGTTGGTGGCATCTTGTACTTGGGTTTGCTCAAATGCAATATCAATGCTTTTATCTTTGGCGATAGCTAAAGGTTCATTCTCTAAACTAAAGGCATTCAATTCAAACATACCCGACGATTCAAAGTAGGCAGGTCCGCCTTCAAAATCAAAATTCATAGGAATATCGCTTGCCATAAAATCCGCATAATCCCTAAACTCTCGGTAACTCACTACGGCTTCGCCCTTGAATGGACGACCGTCAGGATAGCATAAGGCATTGGGGGGAATGCTAATCTTGGTTTTGGAACGCGAATATTCAAACGTACCCCCTTTTTCCGTATTGATGCTGATAAAATCGCTACTCACCTCTTCCGTCCATGGCTCTAGCAGAATGTCTACTCGTCTATTTTTAGCACGAGCAGCGTCGCTATCTTCCGTATCAAGCGGATCGAGATAGGCTTTGTAGCTGAGTTCAATCCGATTTTTCGGTAAACCTTTTTCCACCAGCAAGGCTTGCACATGCTCTGCGCGTCGGCGCGAAAGGGCTTGGTTGTATTTCAAGCTTCCTTTGTTGTCAGTATGTCCAATTAGGAATGCGCGATAGGTGTGTAAAGGCTGATTTAATTGAGTGAGGTCTTTTAAAAATTGGGTATTTTCTGCTGTTGCTAATGTGGCTTGGTCACTATCGAAATGGACTTTTTGAACGATTGCTTGTTGGGCAAAAATCCAAGTTGGCACAAAAGCGGTTAGCAGTAAGATGAAGCGTAACATAAGTGTGGTTTTAGATTAAAATAATCACTAATATAATTGGTATTTTTGAAATTGTATTGCTAAAATTCGACTAATCATCACTTGCATTCGATACTTTTGTTATCTACTAGCAAAAACACTCAGATTTAGCGTATTTTTAAGCCCGAATTAAATTAGCACTACATGCGTTGGTACTCATTTATCATACTTTTAGGTAGCTTTTCATTAGGCACTTTTCCAGTATTGGTAGCACAGGATGCTATTGGTTCGGATAGGAAAATAGGCAATCAACTATTTAAGGATAAAAACTATGCACAAGCATTAGTTTACCTAGCTGCTTATTGTGAAGCAAAACCGAGCGATTTGGTAAGCAAACAACAATTGGCGGTTTGCTACTACCACACCAACGCCAGTGAGACAGCCAGCTTACACATCAATCAGCTTCTGAAAGCACAAAGCAAGCCTGCCTCTGAGACGCTCCTCTACAAAGCATACCTCTCGCACGATGAAGGTGCGTATAAACAAGCCATTGAGTATTACAAAGCCTATTTACGAAGCGCGAAACTGACCACTAAGGAACGCTTCGCTGCAAAAACTGCCATTCTCAATTGTGCGAATGGCATCCAGTTGCACTATCAAGCCGCGAATAGTACGGTACAGAATTTGGGAGAAGATATTAATGGATCAATGGACGACGCGCATCCTATTCCTAGTCCAAATTATGATGATTTGGTCTACTTTTCGACCGACCGTATGGGAAGTTGGGATATGTACGGTGCGAGTTTTTCGCAAGCAGGAGACGGCACTACGGAGCTTTTTCCATTGGAGACAAATAGCAATAAGCAAGAGTGGCTCATAGATTTCAATCGGGCGGGTTCAGCGATGCGTTTTTTGCGCTATGAGACGGAGGCTATGCCGAAAATTTTAGTAGATACTTTTCGACAGGAAGATAATCGGCAGGTACAGCATTTTCCTAGCCTTGCGCTGCCTATACAAGCAGGCGATAGCACCTTATTCTTTTTTAATGATTCGGTCTTACTGTTTGCAAGTAAGCAATTGGAGGGCTATGGCGGCTACGATTTATACCTCACACAGCGCATACGAGGGCAATGGACAAACCCTAAAAACTTAGGGGCAACTATCAATTCACCTTATGATGAACTCTCGCCTTTCCTAGCAGAGGATGGATTGACCCTTTATTTTAGTTCCAATCATATTCGTAAAAGTATTGGTGGTTTGGATATTTTCAAGGTGCGCTATGATATGGAAGCGGAAACTTGGGTAATGCCGCAGAACTTAGGCTTAACCATCAATTCGGCGCAAGAGGATTGTAATTTTAGGTTGTCGAGTAGTGGCTTACAGGGCTTTTTCAACTCCAATCGCTGGGGCGGACAAGGCGGACACGATATCTATATTGCCTACATTAATGGCAGCGATGAAGAAATGAATCCGAGCGAGACGATTCCATTTTTCAATGCTCAAGCCTTCAAACAAGCCAAAGTCAGCGAGCAACTCGATAATCAACGTCGCAAAAAGAAAGGCTTGTCCTATCGCATTTTGATAGCTACGGAGCCGAAGCTTGACCGCTCTATTATTCCCCCCAATTATCCTGATATTAGAATTCGTCCTAGCTCGGATGGGCAGACATTTCGCTATTTTGTGGGTTTGTACCGCACCTATCGCTCGGCGAAGCAATTGCAGGGCGATTTAGTGAAACAAGGCTGGGCAGATGCCACTATCATACCTTATGTAAATGGCATTGAATTGAAGGCAGAAGAAATTCCACAAATGAAAACGCGCTACCGTGATTTGAAAAATTATGAGGCGGGGGAGTAAATACTCCATGAGCGAATGGAATCTATAATTATTCACTCATTCACCATGTTTTCATTTTGCAATTGATACTTGTACTTGTGTTTCATTCTACTACTACATACGGTACTTCCTCCAAATTCCAATCGATTACTAAGCCTTTTGCCAAGCGTTTAGCAACGGTTTTTCCATATAAAAATTCACTCAAATACAAAGCCGCTTCAAACGACTTTGCCCCACCTGCCGAAGTGATGTATTTGCCATCATGTACAAAAAGTACATTTTCACGCACATCGAGCTTTGGAAACATTTTCTTATAGGCTGGAATATCACTTGGGAAGGTTGTAGAAACCACCTCATCCAATAAGCCTGCTTTTGCCAACACAAATGCGCCATCGCAATGAGAGGTGACAAATTGTGCGTTTTTAGCCGTTTCACGTACAAAACTAAGCATGGCTTCATCTTCCAAGTCGGTATCTAAGTGGTGTTCTGCGCTTGGCACTACAAGGATATCAATTGGTGGCAACTCATCTTCCAAATAGTTATAATCAGGCAGCATACGAATGCCCTCAAAGCTCGTAATGGCATCATGTGTATTAGCCACCATAAAGGTATTCATAGCCTTGATACTATCCCGAAAAATAGTGTGTTGGAAAATATCGTAGGGCGCAGTCAGTTCGGTATTATATACGCCATCCATGATGAGAAAGGCGGCGTTGTAGCGTCCTTCTGCGAGTTCAAGTGTGCGCTTAGGTGTGCTTATTACCGTATCATTTTGCTTCTGGGGCGTAGTATTGCTAGTACAACTTAGTAATAATGTAAAGGCAATACTCCAGACTATCCAGTGGAGTAGTTTCATTTTGCTATCCAATTTCGGCAAAGATAACAAAAGCTAATTTTGGAGAGCTTGAAGTCTCATCCCGTCTACCTCTTCGCTTAGTTTGAAGCGTACTTTTACAGCTACATTTGAGCGATTACTAAACACAATTTTTTCTTTATCCGAAAGATAGACTTTGGCAGAACTACGTCTATTCAAACCGAAGCCTTGTGTTTGCTTATTGGTCACTTTATCGCGGGCGGCTACTTTTATTTCGGCAGGGCCAATATTGCGTATGGTAGCACGATAGTTACGGTCAGCAGATTCGCCTAGCACCAATTCTTGTTGGGCAGGAATTGTACTGGCGGTTTTGCAACTTATTAAACTTATGCTTACGAGTAGGAGAAAGAATAATTGCTTTATCATCGGTATTGTTTTATATTTAATACCAGATAAAGTCATGTTTGGATTTTTTGCCCTGCGATTATTCTTTATCGCATCAGCAAATAAAAAGCCAACAACAATACCATTATAATAAGCACCAAACGCATATTAGAACGGCGCGTTTGTTGCACCCGATAGTTGCGGTCAGCCATATAGTTGCGACTTACACCACCGCGCTTAAAGGTTTTAGAAATACTAGATTTAACCGCATCTACATCCCCGTCGCGGCGGGCTTCTGCTTCTTGGATGCGTTTTTCGAGTTCTTCTTTTTTCTCGTCCCAAAAGCGCGGCTTATAGTCGAAGCGTTGGTGGCTAGGGGATTTGAATAAGCTCGGTAATCTCATTTCGCTGTAGCATTTTAGTTGTAGAAGGTGT
>JAHDCQ010000039.1 GCA_020629845.1 Saprospiraceae bacterium
TTAGTGAATGAATGTGCTATATATACCGAGAATGGAAGTGTTTGGATTTCGGGCTCATAAATCAGAAAAACAAGACTGCCTAAAACTTGATAGCTACTTATGGGTTGATGCACTAGTTGTAGTTGTAAAGGCGACATGCCTGCCTTTGTCGACAGACAGGCTTGCCGCCTCCTGCCGCTTATGCAAATCCTATTTGGGCAAAGTGCGGCAGCAGCACGGGACAGGAGGCGGCAAGCCTGTCTGCCGACAAAGGCAGGCATGTCGCCTCTACAAAAAAAATCGACCGCTGCGCGGTATAAAAATAAAAGGGTAATCAAATCCTTGCGAGGCGAAATCCATTATGTTCGAGACGACTATGTGGAACAAGACTAGAGCGATTAGAAGATCTGAAATCTCTTAAGTATATGCCTTTATAATCACCGCCCCGCAATACTTTCAATCGACCCTTCAATGCCCCTTCGGGATTTTTTTCCGCACCAACAGAATATTCACCATCCCAATCATTACACCATTCCTTCACATTTCCACTCATATCATATACTCCCAATTCATTCGGGTCTTTTTGTCCTATGATATGTATTTTACCATTACTATACCGATTGTACCAAGTTACAGCATTTATATCTTTGCTCCCTGCGTATTGGTAGCCTTTACTTTTCATACCACCTCTTGCAGCATATTCCCATTGGGCTTCGGTGGGGATTTGGTAGGTTTTACCTGTTTTTTCGCTCAACCATTTAGCATAAGCCCTTGCACCATACCACGAGACATAGACCATAGGTAGTCGTTTGTGCCCTTTTTTTACACTATATTTTCCGTCTATTCCTTTAATAGCACATTCTGTCCGTTCGTATTTTCTACTCAAATCTACCCAAGTTGTACCACCTTCTTCTTGGTTACCTTTTTCATTTAGGAAGGCGCAGTATTGTTCATTGGTCACTTCGTATTTTCCTATGTAAAAATCACTTAGTGTTACTTCATGGGCGGGTTTTTCACTACCTAAGCAATTTTCATCTCGCCCATCTAGGCAGCCCATTGTAAAAGTGCCACCTTGTACAAATACCATTTCGGGTACAGGTATGGCTGGGTTTGCTTCTTGTTTAGTTTCGGTTTCGGGGGGTGTTTCTGTTGCTTTTTCTTCTTCTGTTGCTGTTGTCGCTTCGTCCGTTTCAGTAGGTTCTTTTGGTAGTTCTGTGCTTATTGCTACTTGTTCTGTTTCGGTTTCAGGCTTTTCTGCCTCTTGTTGTGGGGTTTTGGTTTTAGTTTGTTCCTCTGGCTGTTCCTTTTCCTGTGCTTTAGGTTCGGGTGTTTCCGTCTTGTTTACCTTAATTTCTGCTTCCTCCACTTCTTGCACTTCTTCTGTATCTTCTTCTATTTCAGGCGGCGTATTTGGTACATTTAGTTTTTCCAAATGCGCTATCACGACAGCTTTGCGTTCACCTTCGGGTAGTTCAGCTTTTAGCTGTTCTAGGCTTTCCACATCATTGCTTGCTTTGGCGGTTTCTATGGCTTGTATTTCTGCTATCGCTGCTTGTAGCTGTTGGCTAAATGCAGGGTCGGGCTGGCTGTTCGCGACTTTTCCATCAAATACCACTAGGGCAGCTTGCAGTTGCTCGGCATTGGTGGTGCTTTCGGCTACTTTCAGCACGCTTGCTTTTGCATTGGCGGTAAAAGTAGGCGTGTATTCGTATTTTTTTACAAAAGCCGTCAGTGGCTCTATATTGCTTTGGCTGCGCGCTACTTGTAGCACCTTATCGGCATATCGTCGCATCAAAGTATCCACTCGTACTTCGCTTTCATATTGGTCTAGGTATTCTTCGTAGTCCTCGGCTTTGTCGGCTACTATTGCCTTATTGTAGGTGGCATCTTCTATGTATAGCTCGCCCTTTTCTTTATATTTTCCAATAAAGTTTTCGTAGCGTTCTTCGCTGTTTATAGTCTTGGCTATTTGCCAATCTACATAGCGCGGATTAACGGCGTAGGTCGTCACGGAAGTAATCAGCAAAAACACCAACGCGCCTGCCATACGGCGGATACCTGTGAAAGGCGTAGGTATAGTCGGGCGGGGTTTTGGCGTATCAAAAGAGACCGCACCACGAGCATTTCCTTGTGCTACTTTTGCCAACGAATGCGGACTAGTCTTAAATATTTCATCGGTGGCAGGGGCAACCGCTACAATTTCAATGTTTTCCTCAAGCACAATTTCGCGCTTGCGTTCTCTGCCGCGCTTTTCTTCCACCACCATCACTTTCAGCATCAGTGGGTGTACGCCTTCGCGTATGGGTTTCACGGCAAACAGCCATTCGGTATAGTCATCTTCATCCAAGAAGCCCATGCCGTCGCCTTCGTGCTGCGTCAAAGCGCGGATGCTAAAAGCGGCTTGTTCGCTAGGGTCTTGGAGTTGCACACCCATCACTTCGGATACGCGAATGGATTTGATAGTGGTGTCCTCATCCTTTTCTAAGTCTTCCAGTAGGTATTCTTCCAAATAGGCAAGGCGCACCATGCAGCGTGTTTCTCGGTGCAACTGCATCACGCTTGGAATGCGATAAAGGATGCTGCCTCGGTTGGCTTTTTTATCGCTGCGATGTTCGCCTGCGCTTTGTAGGTCGGCTTCGCTAAGGCTATCTATGAATGCCAATACATCTTTACGCAAGCGCGGATAGAGCAATTCGCGTTGCTCGAAACTCAATGTGCCGCTATGAATATCGCGATTAGCGGCTTTTAGGCGGGCTTCCAACTCGATAAGGCGGTTGTAGGTATCGGGTACGCGCACAAGTTGCTTTAGGTCTTGGAGTACCAAAGCAATATCTTCTGCGACTCTATCTTTGAGTGTCCGTTTTAGTTGCGCCAAAGGCATTGAGGCAGACATGGCTGTTGTTTTTCTTTTTGTCTGAAAAAATATAAAGTGAAGTTAGGGAATAGTTGAGGCATTGCCAAATTATAAGCTGAAATCACTACCTTGTCCCACGAAATTAGCAGCAATTATGAGAACATTTGCAAGCACTATCCTGATACTATTTTTATCGCTTCATGCTATGGCACAGACCTATGATTGGGAAAACCCACGCGTATTTGAGCGCAATAAGGAAGCTCCGCGCGCCAGTTTCGTTCCTTTTGCGAATGTAGAACGCGCCTTAAGTTTCGAGCCGCAACAATCGAGTCGCTATCAATTATTGAATGGCGATTGGAAGTTTCAATTCCAGCCCAATCCTTTGTCCACGCCTGAAGGATTTTTTCAAAGCGAATACAGCGATACGGCTTGGAATAGCATTCCCGTACCTTCCAATTGGCAACTCGAAGGCTATGGCAAACCGATTTATACCAATATCAAACACCCCTTTCCGACTACGCCGCCCTTAGTACCAAAAGATGATAATGAAACGGGCCTGTATCGGCATCGTTTCCAACTAGCGGAAGGGCTGCAAGGCAAGCAAGTCTTTTTGCACTTTGGGGGCGTGCAATCTGCTTGTTATGTGTGGCTCAATGGGCAGTCGGTAGGCTACAGTCAGGGTAGCATGACTCCTACGGAATTTGATATTACGAACTACCTACAAGCAGGCGAAAATGTACTCGCCGTGCAAGTTATTCGCTGGTCGGATGGCAGTTATTTGGAAGACCAAGATTATTGGCGATTAAGCGGCATTTATCGCGATGTGTACCTCTATGCCACCGATGCCACGCGCATTGATGACTTTCAAGTAGTTACTGATTTGGATGAAAATTATCAAGATGCTACGTTCTCGCTTACAGTTGATTTAAAAAACCATGCCGCACAAGCTACTAGCGGCACCGTGCAAATGATGCTCGTAGATGCAAATGGCAATTTGGTACAGGAGCAAAATCTAAACTTTAACCTAGCTACTTCTGCACAGGCAAAAACCGAATTTAGGGTCCAAAAGCCCAAGCTTTGGTCGGCGGAAATACCCAATCTATACGCCCTAGTGCTGCGCCTATATGCCTCCGATGGTAGCTTTGAAATTATCGCTCGAAAAGTGGGTTTCCGAAAGGTAGAAATCAAGAACGGGCAGGTACTCGTAAATGGCAAAGCGATTTTGGTAAAAGGCGTAAATCGGCATGAATTTCATCCAACGCGCGGACGGGTAGTGACCTTAGAGGATATGCTAGAGGATATTCGCCTGATAAAGCAATATAATTTCAATGCCGTACGCACAGCGCACTATCCCAATGTACCGCTTTGGTACGAACTCTGCGACGATTACGGCATCTACCTCATGGATGAAGCCAACTTTGAAAGTCATGATTTGTGGCAAAATAAAAACGCAAGCCCCGCAAAGGATTCTACTTGGGAAGCCGCGATGGTAGCGCGCGGCGTACGTATGGCGGAGCGCGATAAAAACCATCCAAGTGTGATATTGTGGTCGCTGGGCAATGAAGGCGGCTATGGCAATAATCTAGAAGTGATGGCAGATGCGATTCGCGCACTCGACCAGAGCAATCGTCCGATTCACTATGAGAGTCGGGAGTTGGACGCGCCTTTGGACGATACCAAAAGTAAGAATCCGTTTGTCCTGATTCCAAGCGCGATAAAAATCATTCGTAGCCGCGAACGCCTTTCGCATTTTGACATCAATAGCATGATGTACCCCATGCCTGAACGTGCGGTGGAACTCGCCAAGCGCGACCCAAATCGTCCGCAAATCATCTGTGAGTACGCCCACGCGATGGGCAATAGCACGGGGCATTTCAAGGATTTTTGGGATGCTTTTGAAAAATACCCCAATATGCAAGGCGGCTACATTTGGGATTGGGTAGATCAGGGTTTGCTTAAAACGAATGAAAAAGGCGAAGCCTTCTATGCTTATGGCGGTGACTATGATGATACGCCCAATGATGCGAATTTCTGCATCAATGGCTTAGTGTCTCCTGACCGTCAGCCGAAGCCCGCTTTGGAGGAAGTGAAATATGCCCAGCAAAGTGTAGCAGTGAAAGCAGTAGATGTAGCAAGTGGCAAATTCAATCTGTACAATAAATATGCTTTTCGCAATCTCGATTGGTTGGATGTATTTTGGCAGCTCGAAGCAGATGGCGAAGTCGTACAAAGTGATTCTTTGGGGCGTTTTGACCTAGCTGCTCAAGACAGCGCATTTATCAGCATTCCATACAATAAAAATTTCGAGCCGAATAAAGAATACTGGCTCACACTCCGTTTTGTAGTAGCCGAAAAGCAGACTTGGGTAGATGCAGGCTATGAATTGGCTTGGGAACAATTTCAGTTACAATCGAAAAGTACGGAACTAAAAACGCCTGCTTATGTAGCAAGTATGAACTTGACGGAAGACGCAGGCAATTATCGCGTAGCAGGCAAAGATTTTAGTCTAACTATTGATGGAAAAACAGGCAGAATCAGCGATTATCGTTATCAAAATACCAAACTGATAGACCTAGCCATCAAACCCAATATTTGGCGCGCGCCTACCGATAATGACCGAGGCACCGAATTCAATCCAATGGCTTCGTTCCCAGCACATGCTTGGAAGCGCATGGGCTTGGATGCGCTAAAAGATGTTGTAGAAAATGTAAGCGTTGCCTCTTCTAGCGAAAATCAGCGTATAGATGTACAAGTAGAAGGCAAGCTAGAAGGCAATAATGTCGCTTTTCCTTATCAGCAAAACATTCAGATTTTTGGCAATGGCGAAATGCACGTGCAGCAAAGCCTAGAAACACCACGCACCTTTAATCCACTTGGAAAAGCCACATTTTGGGGTGGCTTGATAGGACTTGCGCTTTGTGCTTCTCTACTATGGTTGCTATGGGCTTATATTGAATACCCGATGGGGCGTATTGCCTTGAGTTTATTGCTTGGTTTGGGGGTATTGATTTCTGCCGCTGCCTTGTATTATGGCATTTCGGATTATTGGAAGAAAAAGCCTTTGCCTAAAGTCGGTACGCAGCTATTTGTACCGAATGGTCTACAACAAGTACAATGGTTTGGCCGTGGGCCATACGAGAATTATCCTGATCGAAAATTAGGCACTAAAACAAGTTTGCATAGCGCAACAGTATCGGATTTATACACGCCTTATGTGCGTCCGCAAGAGAATGGCAATCGCAGTGATGTACGTTGGGTGGAACTGACCGATGCTTCGGGTAAGGGCTTCCGCGTAGAAGGGGATATGCTGCATTTTTCAGCGCATGAATATAGCTTGGAAAATTTGACTGAAGCTGCCCATACAACAGATATTGAAAAAGCAGAACAGATTACTCTGAATATTGATTACGCTACCTCACCTGTGGGTGGTTGTTCGTTTGAGCAGAATTTTAGAACAGAGCTATTTTTGGACGCGGATAGGTATGAATATGGTTTTGTACTGAAGCCAACGGATTAAATGGAGAATGGAGAATTGAAAATTAGTAATGATGCAGGAATAAATTTTCAATTCTCCATTATGGCTTGCTCTTAATAATAGCGGTCAAAATCCTCTATCATGGCTAGTACGAGCTGTATATCTTCAAAGAAATCTTCTACCAATTCAAAACTCACATTCGGACGAAATAAGTAGGGTTCTAGAAAATCATCTTCTTCCACTAGAAAGATATTGATATTTTGATCAATGAAGGAAAGATATACTTGCTTTCGGCTTTTAATACAATAATCTACTATGAGTCGTTGCATTTCTAGTGAAAGTAAGTTGGCAATATCTGCTTTGTTAGTAGCATAGGTCATGAAGCGGTCAAGGTATTGAGCATCATACATGCGATGGTCAATATTTTGCCCGCCCGATTGCGTAAATGCCCGCACCGAACGCGAAAGATATTGGCGTTGGTCGCGTGGCAATATCAGAATACTCCCTTTCAATTCAAAGGTGAAGCGGCTATGTAGAAAAATCCCTTTAAAAACCGTCTTTATCTTCTGATTGACCCGCGAAAAATCTTGTACCAAAATCTCGCTCAGCTCAAAACGCATATTGCCGATAGCTCCCGCAATATAGTCCTCACCTTGATAAATAGGAGCTGCTGTTGGAAAGATGCGACTCGCTAGGAACTGCGCTTTGGTAAGGGTTCGTTTGCCATCATAGCTCAATTCGCCATAATTCATACTATCATCCAAAAAATCAAGTATGAGGCGTACTACATTGGGTTTAAAGAGTTGCCGAAATCGTTGTGCTTGATAAAACAACCAAGTCACATAGAGCGAAATCGGAATCATTGCCAAAAGCGTAATTACAAGGATATTAATATACAACTCAAAAATAATCAGCCCCGTCAGTAGTACTAACGAAATAAAAATCAGCGACAGCAAACTGCGTCTGCGCTGTTCCATCCGCATTAATTCAGGATGAATGGTATGATTATAAAATATTCTAAACTCGTCTAAGCGTTTCATAATGAGCTATTGGCTGGCTACTAGCTATTGTTTTTTTGGCCACAAGCTAATAAAACCAACCTTTTGCAAAGCAAAAGGTACTTTAGTATGGGGCAAATATAATTATTTAGGTATTACAAGAACGAACACTTATCAGGCACAAAGTACCTAATACATGATACTTTGTACCTAATACCTAAAAAAAGCCTTTCTATTTCAGAAAATAATTACTTTTGCAACCTTATGAAAAAAGCATTGGTTTATATATTATTCGGAGCCTTCTTATTTGCTTCTTGTAAGAGTGAGTTTGAGAAAATTCGTACAAGTGGTGACATCAAGTTACTTACAGAAAAAGCAAATCAGTACTTCGAAGCAAGCGACTATGTGAAAGCGCAGTCGCTTTATGAGCTGATTATTCCGAGCTATCGCGGAAAACAGGAATTGGAAGATATCTACTATAAGTATGCTTATACCTACTACAACACCAAGCAGTATATTTTGGCAGCTTATTATTTCAAGAATTTCTCCACCACCTTCCCCAATAGCTCGTATAGAGAAGAAATCGCCTTCATGTCGGCTTATTCTAACTATAAGATGTCGCCCACATTTCGACTCGATCAGACCTATACCGCTACTGCGATTGATGAATTGCAGATTTTTGCGAATACCTATCCAGATAGCGAACGGGTACAACAGGCGAATGATTTGATAGATGAACTTCGCCTGAAACAAGAAGAAAAAGCCTTTCAGCAAGGCGAACTCTACTACAACACGCGGCAATATCAAGCTAGTGTGCAGTCGTTAGAGAATTTGTTGAAGGATTTTCCAGATACCAAACGAGCTGAAGAAATACGATTCTTGATTATTCAAGCAACCTATGATTTAGCTGAAAATAGTGTTATTGATAAGCAAGAAGAACGCTACGAAGAAGTAAAGGAACGTTCGGAGCGGCACTTATTGCGCTATCCTGATAGTGAGTTTCGCAATCAGGTAAATGTGATTAATAAGAAAGCCATTCAAAAGTTAAAAAATATAAGCAAGGATGACAGATATAAAATCAAAAGTGCAATCTTTGGATCCTAACCTCGCAGCACGCGATGTACAAGAAATTGCAGGCAGCACGGGTAATATTTACGAAGTACTAAATATCATCTCGAAGCGTGCAAAACAGCTTTCTGTGGATTTGAAGCACGAATTGCACCAAAAACTCGATGAATTCGCTACTACTTCTGATACTATCGAAGAAATCAGCGAAAATAAAGAGCAAATCGAGATTTCTAAATTCTACGAGCGACTACCCAACCCAACCGTAATCGCTACGAATGAATTTATGCAAGGCGAAATATTCTTTAAATACAAGGATAAGAAGCGGTAGATATTAAAATAATTGAAAATGGAGAATGGAGAATGGATAATATATTCAGTTCTCCATTGTCCATTTAGGAACGGTGAAATGCTAAACTAATCATTTTCCATTTTTAGCGAAATCAAAACGACTTGTAAAACGTATGATTTTAACAAAAAAAATCTAAAAGGTCAAGTTAGTATTGAACTCATCCCTAGTATTTTGGAAGGCAAAAAAATTATTGTAGGCATTAGCGGTAGCATAGCAGCGTATAAAGCAGCTAGTCTTGTTCGGCTATTGATAAAAAGCGGAGCAGAAGTGCAAGTGTTAATGACACCCGCAGCAACGGACTTCATCACACCACTCACCCTTTCCACGCTCTCGAAACGGCCCGTATTTAGCAAAGTTTCTTCAGAAGAAGGTTGGAATAATCACGTTGAGCTTGGGCTTTGGGCAGATGCGATGCTCATTGCACCTACTACGGCTACCACACTTTCTAAGCTGGCAAATGGACTCTGTGATAATGTCATCACCGCCGTTTATTTATCCGCGCGTTGTCCTATTTTTTTCGCGCCTGCTATGGATGTGGATATGTGGCATCATCCTGCCACACAACGCAATGTGCAGCAACTACAAAGTTATGGCAATCAGCTAATACCCGTCGGTCATGGCGAATTGGCGAGTGGCTTAGTAGGTGCGGGGCGTATGGCAGAGCCAGAGGATATTGTAGCGCATTTGGACGCTTTTTTTGCTCAAACAGCAGACTTTGCAGCTAAAAAAGTACTCATAACGGCTGGTCCAACCTATGAGCCACTTGACCCTGTACGTTTCATAGGCAATCGCTCGTCTGGTAAAATGGGCGTTGCTATTGCAAAGGTCTTAGCGGATAGGGGTGCAAAGGTGCGCTTGGTACTTGGCCCATCAAAATTACAGCCTACTCATCCCAATATGGAAGTCGTACGCGTACAAACTGCACAGCAAATGTACGAAGCCTCTATACATGATTGGGAACAACGTGACATAGGCATTCTTGCAGCAGCCGTAGCCGACTATCGCCCGAAAGAAGTAGCCGATAAAAAGATAAAGAAAAAGACCAGTAGCTTAAGCATCGAACTTGAAAAAACGCCCGATATTGCCGCCAACTTAGGCAAAATAAAGCGCGACGGGCAGCTACTCATTGGCTTTGCCTTAGAAACGAATAATGAACTCGACAATGCCAAAGGCAAGCTAGAACGCAAGAATTTTGACTTCATTGTGTTGAATTCTTTACGCGATAAAGGCGCAGGTTTCAGCTACGACACAAATAAAATTACCATTTTACACAAAAACGGCACAATTAAACAGTTCGATTTAAAATCTAAAGCCGCCGTAGCCGTTGATATTGTGAATGAGATAAAGGCTATTTAGGCATTTAGCTATTTGGCATTATACATCAAGCTAAATAGCTAAAAAATTAAATAGTCAAAAAGCCACATCATAAACATGAAAAATAGATTTCCACTAGCAGTACTCTTTGTACTTTTTAGCATAGCAAACACCCAAGCGCAAGAATTAGACTTTCAGGTATCCGTGAATACCTCCACCCTGAAAGCGCGTATCGCTGACCCGCGCGTATTTGAGTCTTTGGAGCAATCCATTCAAGAATTTCTGAATAATACCAAGTGGACAGGTGATGTATTTGAAAGTGAGGAACGTATTAAAGGCAATGTGGTAATTAATATCAATGAGGAACGTTCAGCGACACAATTTACTGCGGAAATGTCAATTCAGGCTACGCGCCCTGTCTATGGAAGTGACTATGAAACACCGCTTATCACGCTACAAGACAATAATGTGTGGTTCGATTATGAGCAGTTTCAGCCGCTTATTTTTAGCGAAAATAATTATAACGACCACATCACAGCTATGATGGCCTTTTATGTGTATATCATCATTGGGCTAGACTATGACTCGTTTTCTCCGATGGGTGGCGACGAATACTTCAAGAAAGCACAAGAAATAGTAACGAATATTCCGCCTGCCGTAGCAGCTATCGAACCAAAAGGTTGGCGTTCTGTAGATGGCAATCGTAACCGATACTGGATGTCCGAGAATATGCTTTCGCCACGTGCGCGACCATTCCGCCAAGCGATGTATGATTACCACCGTGAAGGTTTAGATATAATGTCTAGCGATGTGGACGCTGGTCGCGCTATGATTTCGCAAGCACTACAAACCGTAAATAATGTGAGTCGTGCCTATCCGAATGCGATGATTTTGCAAACATTCAGCGACACCAAATCCAATGAAATTCAAGAGATTTTCAAAGGCGGCACATTGCAAGAAAAGAATAAGATGATACAAGTAATGACCCGCATTGACGGGGCAAGAGCGGCTAAATATCGTTCGGTGCGATAATATTTAATGCGTCAATGCTACAATGTGAGAAAGCTACAATATTTTCCCCATTCTCGCATTGTAGCATTCTCGCATTAAAATGATTCGTGCATTTTTTCCCTCTGTAAAAATCTAGTTGTTAAGTAAATGCGCCAAGCTGGATTGATAAGCGCGTAGCGATTGTTAAGCCCAAATCAAGTAAATCGGCTTAACAATCGCTCCTTCGTCGCGCTTATCAATCCTAAATCAGCTAACTTTTTACAGAGAGCATTTTTTTGCCAAAATTGTGCAATAGTTTCTAAGAAATGTTGTACTCATCCTAATTGTGTTATCAAAACCTCAAAATTTCCTATTTTAAATGACCTAGTCGCGCCTTAAAACGTTTAGATTTTTAGTAGAAAGAAAGCATGAGAGACCAATTCGTTGAGAGCAAAGTCAAGCTTTATTCGCTCTTATCAGTCTCTGCTCTCTCTGTCCTACTAGAAATCTAAATTAAAATTGATATGCGACACTACATAAGCTTCCTATTTTTGCTTTTTACCCTTTCCCTTAGCGCACAAGAAGCAAGCGAAACCTATATTGATTGGGGCGAAGAAATGAAAGAACCACAGGGTTCAGCTTTAGTGAAAATTATTGCTACTGGAGCAGAAGGCTTCTATGGCTTACGGATAAAGCAAGGCGGTACACTCGAAAAAGCGAAAGTCATCATAGAGCATTATGGGGACAATATGAACATCAAAAAAGCCCGCGAAATAGAGCTAAAATACAAGAAGAAAGATCGGGTTTTTCAGGACATCGTGATGGTTGGGCGACAGTTGTACCTCATCACTTCTTTCCACAATGAAGCGAAGAAAAAAAACTACCTCTTCCGACAAAAAATTCATAATACGCGCCTCACTACAAGCGAACGCGATTTGGAACTCATCAGCGAAATTGATACCCGCAGCACCTTGCGCGATGGCACCTTTGACATTATTCTATCGAAGGATAGCTCGAAGCTGCTCATTTATAATAAACTCCCTACTAAGAATCGCGAAGCCGAGCGATTCAACCTAAAAGTATACGATGATGCTTTCGGGCTGATGTGGAGTAAGGACATCACGCTGCCTTATGACGATAGGGTATTCCGAGTAGAAGAATATCGGGTAGATAGAACAGGCAATGTCTACTTGTTAGGTGTGATTTTCAAAGATGGCGTACGCGAGCGCAGAAATGGGCAAGCCAATTATGAATATGTAATTTTAGCCTATACGAATGAAGGCACTATAGAAGATGAATATCGTATTGCCTTAGATAATGTCTTCATCACCGATTTGACCTTCCGCGTGGC
The DNA here is from genome assembly GCA_020629845.1 of Saprospiraceae bacterium. Classification (GTDB taxonomy): domain Bacteria; phylum Bacteroidota; class Bacteroidia; order Chitinophagales; family Saprospiraceae; genus JAAUTG01. The sequence continues at coordinate 12,379 of JAHDCQ010000039.1, forward strand.
CAGAGATGGAGATTTGGTATGTTCGGGTTTCTATTCCGAACGCGGCACCTATAGCATGAAAGGCACTTATTTTTTCCGACTCGATGCAGAAACCAAGGAAGTTTACAATCAAAATCTAAAAGAGTTTGGTTTCGACTTCTTGACGGAAAATATGCGGGAAGGGCAACGAGAACGTGCGCAACGCGCCGAAGAGAGCGGCAATCGCCTCCGTGCACCTGAGCTATACCGCTTTGCCTTGGATGACCTCATTTTGCGTAGCGACGGTGGAGCTTTGCTGATAGCCGAGCAATTCTATGTGCAAGAATTTAACAATAACCCAGGTGCTTTCAATAATGCACGCTTTGGGACAGTAAATAATTTTCAGCGCGATTTTTACTACTATTATAATGATATTATCGTAGTAAATATCCAGCCCGATGGTGCTATTGAATGGGCAACGCGCATTCCGAAGCGGCAAGTCACGCGCAACGATGGGGGTTATTTTTCTTCCTATGCCATGTCCATAGTACGCGATAAATTATACTTTGTTTATAATGATAATCGCCGCAATTTAGACCCCGAAAACACTCGCCGTATCTATAATTTTGATGGGCGCAACTCCATAGTCGTACTTTCTGAAATCAATAAAGACGGTGAGCTGATTACTACTCCGCTCTTCAACAATCGAGAAATGCGATTGATTACCCGTCCAAAAATTTGTCGTCAAATTGGTCGCCGCTCTATGGCGATTTACAGCGAATTGCGAAATAAATTCCGTTTTGCTAATTTGCAGTTTGATTAGAATTCCTATTGGCTTTTTGCGGTTGGCTACACTTACAAGCCAACCGCAAAAAGCCAATAGCCAACAGCCACTTATGAAACACATCGCCATTTTTGCATCAGGTACTGGAAGCAATGCCCGAAAAATTATTGAACACTTCAAGCAGCATCCTCAAATTAAGGTCAATCTTGTGGTCTCCAATAAACCCCATGCGCCTGTGCTGCAAATGGCGGCCTCGCATGGCGTTTCTACCCTTGTTATTCAGCGCGAGCAATTTTACAAGACCCAAAACCTCCTGCACGAACTTGCGCTATTCCACATTGAGTTTATTGTTTTAGCTGGCTTTTTATGGCTAGTACCGCCTTATTTAGTACAAAAATTTCCACAAAAAATAGTAAATATTCACCCTGCTTTATTGCCTAAATATGGAGGTAAAGGCATGTATGGTATGCACGTACATCGGGCAGTTTGGGCGGCAAAAGAGACTATTTCTGGTATCACCATACATTACGTAAATGAACAATATGATGAAGGTGATGTTATATACCAAGCAGAATGTCACCTAGAAGACGCAGAAAATCCCGATGCTATTGCTAAACGCGTATTAAATTTAGAACATCAACATTTTTCTCGTATAATTGAGGAAATTTTGCTCCAAAGTGTTTAGCTTTGTGACAGATTTTTTAAGTAATGAATTATGAGTGATAAGTGATGAATATCTTAAACTTAAGTCTGAAATACTTATCATTCATAACTCATACAGTTTTATTACTACCAGCTTGCTTGTGGAAGGCATATTAAAAATACTTTGATACTTTGATGACGCAATCCATCAGATAAATGCAATTTTATGCCCTTTCTTAATGAATAGTTCTTATTCATTACCGAACTCATTATTGTTAATGTAACACACATTCACTAACGCAATCTTATTTACCGTTTAATGCGTAGCCACTGTTAGGTATGGGCCGCATTCTCAATAGTATTGACATTTAATATTTATTGCATAAGAGAAAAAATTAGATTTATTTATTTGAGCCTTAGTGTATTAGTAAGCAATTTTTAGTCGTTTATTAAATGTCATTTACTAAACATATGCGTACACAATATAACATCTCATGCTTGTTATCGTAGAAACAATTAGCATGCTATATATGTGTGTGTTTTATCCAGTGCGCAGTGCTACTTATAAAAATTGATTAGATAAGATTATCCAAAAATTGATTGCCATGAGAGAGTCGTTGCTACTATGTCTACTTGTAGTTCTTACCCAGTTTTGCCTTGCTCAAGAAATGCAGGAGAAAGGCATTCTTTCTGCAGAAGAAATCGCCGCGCTAGAAGCTGATCGTTGGCGTAAAAGCAAAACCGAAGCAGATGGGCTGTTTCGATCGGCACAGTACGAAAAAGCTGCCGAAGAATACGAAAAAGCCTGGATACAGAAGCCCACTAAGCCGAATCTGGCTTACCTTTCGGGCAAATGCTATTTGATTATTAAAGATTATCGTAAGGCAACAGAAATGTTGAGTATCATAAAAGATGATACGCGTCGCTTTCCAAAAGCAAGCCTGCTTTATGCTCAAGCTCTAAAGCAAGATGAGCAATATGAGATGGCTATTGAGGAATTTGAAAGCTTCTTAAGACGCTACGAAGGTGCAGATGCTGCCCAACTGATTGGTGAAATTAATATGGAAATAGAAGGCTGCAAAATTGCAAAAGCCTTTAAAGATAAACACTTTAACTCCTCTACCCGCATCCGACACTTGGGTAGCGTAGTGAATACGCCTAAAACCGAATTCGCGCCTATGCCATTCGGTACTGACCAACTCCTTTTTTCTTCCACCAAAGGCAATGGCGCGCGCGTTTTCACTACTAGCCGCACTGTACGTGGTTGGGATATGCCGAAAGAAGCCAGCCAAATTGTGAGTTTACAAAATGCAGAAAACATCTGTAATACTACTATTTCTCCTGATGAGAAGCGCATCTACTTCACTATCTGTCGCTCAGAAGAAAGTTGGGGCGAACTAACTACGCTTTGCCAAATCTATGTGACAAAACGCACGGGCAATCTTTGGAGTCCTGCGGAGAAGTTGCCCGCTATCATCAATACCCCTGGCTATACAACTACGCAGCCCAATGTAGTGCATCAGGGTGGTATGGAGATTTTATACTTCTCCTCTAACCGACCTGAGGGACAAGGTGATATGGATATTTGGTATGCTGTACGTGATTTGAGTGGCTCGGATTTTGAGTATTCGTATCCTAAAAATTTAGGCGCACGTATCAATACACCAGCTAATGAAATTACGCCCTTCTTCGATGCAAATGAAGGCGTACTTTATTTCAGCTCTAATGGTCATGCTTCCGCAGGAGGTTTGGACATCTTTAGTTCAAAAGGCGAAAAGTCTACTTGGGATAAGGCAGAAAATATTGGATTCCCTTATAATTCAGGGGCAGATGACTTTTTCTTTATCAAAAGTCCATATCGCAATGATGGATTTTTAGTATCGAACCGCATACTTGGTAGCGATAAGCATAGCACGCGCCATGAGGATATTTTTGAATTCCGCCACCGCAGCGACCAAGTGGTCGTATTGAAAGGTAGTGTATTTAATCAAGAAGAAAGTACACGTGTGTCGAATGTAGAGTTTGCGGTATTTGAAATAACAGCAAGCGGTTCAGAGCGTTTTGTGCAGAATCAGACCTTTGCTGATGGTAGATACTCTATGCAGCTAGAACCTGGTAAGCAATATAAAATCATTGCAGATAAAGAAGGCTTTCAGCCTACGATATTCAAATTCACGGCCGGTGAAGGTGGCGTGCAGACAGAGCATTTCTATATGAATGTATTCAAGCCTAAAACACGGCAGGATGTATTAGAAACACCTCAGCCTGTATTGCCAGAGCCAACTACAAAGCCGAGTAATGCTCCCGTAATAGCTCCGCCTATTGCAAGCCGTACGCCTGAGCGTAAGGAACCTGTACCAGCTACTACGCACTCTAGCACTACTACTAGAATTTCTTCTACCTATCAATATACACCTAGCACACCTAGTGAGCGTACGCTGATAGAGACGAGTGCGCCAAAGCATAGTGGCACCTACTACAAAGTGCAACTTAGTGCCGTAGATGATTACTATTCGATGCAGCATAAATTTAATCGCCTTAGTCATTCTGGTCGTCGCATTGATACGGAACATCTAGTAAGTAAAGGTTTGACGCGGGTGTTGCTTGCCGATTTCTTCGATAAGACGGACGCACTTGATGCGATACGAGAAGCAAGAAGCTATGGTTATACCGATGCCTTCATTGTACGCTATGTAGATGGCGAGCGTTTTGGTAGAACAAGATAAATTTTGGATTTTTAGTTTTTTGGAAGTTTAGATTACTGGCATCCCGAATCAAGCAATTGATTCGGGATGTTTTATTTCATTTAAAAAAGAAATCGGCAACAGATAAGTTCTGCAACCGATTCTTAGAAACGCTATCTCCATTACGTATTCGATAGAAAAAATGCTTGGAGATAACTCACCTAGATTCCAAATTTTATTGCTCTATAACTAATTTCTTTGTTGTACTTTTTCCCTCCTCATTCACACATTGCAAAAAATACAAACCCTGAGAAAGTGGTGGCAATGTAATAGATTGCCGCTTTTGGCTGCTAATGCTATTCAATACACGCTGCCGTCTACCTTGACTATCTAAAAGGATGATGCGGTCTATCCGTTCGCTAGATTCTAGTACAATATCTCCCTTAGTCGGATTCGGGCTGATGTCTATTGCCCAATCTTCGGCACTTAGTTCTTTTACAGCGACCAGCGTGCTATCTACTGTTACATTTTGGGCTAGGAAGTTTAAGGTATTAGCTTGCACACTTATGCGTTCTTCATCGGCATTTATGGCGCGCACATCCGTAATGGTAAACGGAATATCCAAAGTACCATCAAGGTTTCCTGTAGCAAAATCATTAGCCATAGTCACATTAAGTACAGCTAGTCGCCCTTCACCTGACACATTTTGCAAATCAGAACGGCAAAGCGCGATGTCCAATTTGCCTGCTTCTACCGAACCCTCTATCAACTCAATAGGCGCATTGCCTTCCAGCAAGAAATTATCATTTGATACATCTGCAATAAAAAATCGGGAAGCATCCATTAGCTCTGTATCAAAATCAAGGGTGAATGCAATACCATATAGTTCGGTATCTTGAGCATCTAATGTGATTTGTACTGGTAGTACGCGCTGCCCTGGCGTACCTCCATAGTCAATGATACTTTTTGAGCTGCTTAGTGTCAATGTAATCGTGCCATCTTCTACTGGTGGTTCTAGTGTCTGCACATAATCGGGTGTTTTTCGGTCATAGTTCTGTTCAATCGTAAATTTTTCTCCTTGTAGTATTACTCCATTCCCATCGCAATCTACATGCTTATAATTCGTGCCATTGGCTAATGTCTCTGACCAATCATTTGCTATTTGTGGTCGCCAACTGCCATTGCTCGAAGTACGTGCTTCGCCCTCTAGGGACTGCCCTACTCCAATACCTACTGCTAACACATCTTTATGATTAGCAATGCCGTCCTTATTGGCATCACCTGGCCATACGCAATCGTCTGAACAAAGTCCTACTTGGCCACAGTCTGACTGAAAACCACCATCGTAAAACGCTTGAATAAACGGGATTTCTTCCTCCATTATATTCACGGCTTCTAGATGCGAAGCCTCCTCATCACGATGAATAGAGTAAGACGCATCAAATGTGATGCTTTCGTTGGGCTGCAAGGACTCTATACGGGTAGTGCTTAAGGTTCTAAAATCAAATTGACCAATCCGTGCTGTAAACTGCGACCATCCGTTGGGGTCGTTCGGATTATCAAAGAAAAGAAAATTTGTTGCTTCACCATCACCTCCAAAACCTAGATCACCAACGGTCATTACACTACCATCTCGCCATTTTCCATCTAAATAGTTGTAGTATTCTACTACTGTACCAGGGTCTGTAATACCAGGTGGTGGAGTTCCCACACCGCCATTTGTGATATAGCTAAATGACTCCATAGGCTGATTGAGTAAAGTAATTGCTTGTACAGGCAATACCTCTGCAAAGCTATTGACTCCTGCTGTACAGAGTCCATTATCGCCATCTATGGCATCCGCATTGTAAGTGTATGCCGTATTGAGGGCAGGGTTGCAGCCCGTATAATCATCCGTGAAACAGCCCAAATCAGGGTCTACCCAAAGCCCTACTCGTACGCCTTCTAATGCCTCTTCTCCATAGTAGGTGATATGATGCCGTGTGAAGGTAGTTTGGTTCAAAATAGCAGCGTCCGTACACTCAAATGCCCATGCAGTAAGCTGTATCTCTATATTTAGTGGCATACTTGAGCTTTCGGTATGCTCCACTTGGTCATTGAAGACTGCCCAAAGCAATTCGCCTGGAATTACATCCTTAAAATCATCGCCAATAATAGGATATTCTCCATTAGAAGGCTCATAAATTTGGTTGTCATTTCTATCAAAAAAAGGCGCAAGGTCAAAATCAGGCAGAGCTACGCCCCATACTTCTTCAAAGTGAGAATTGCCCCTACTTGGCCAGCTTTTGATGCTTGCAGGAATACCGTTATCTATCTGTCCATTATCTTCAAAATCGGCAAGAAGACTTAAGATTTCATGACGTTGTACTTTCCATACGCGACTAAACGCATCGCAAGATTCGTCCGATACCCAAGCTAAACCTGAACTAGGATCAATTGGGCCAGGTCTATAATCACTCCTATCTGTTGCCCAGCCATACTCTGCTATGGAGACGCGCTTTTCCGCATTTGCATCTATAGCACCTATCCAAAGGGCAGCCGAAAAAATAGAGGCTACATTAAAGTCATCAATGGACAGATAATCAGGTACATAGCCTGCATCCGAATTTTCTGTATGGAAGAAGTGCGCCCCTGCATAAAAGGGTGCTTGGGTATTGTTAGCATACAAGTTTGTTGCCTTTCCAGATGGTGGGCATTGAGCATTAATAGTTGGGTGCAGACATAACATAGCTAGTCCTAACACCCACAGGTGTAGAGATAAAGATTGCATTTTAAAATAAATTGTAATGAAGAATACGCCAACTTCTTAAGGAACGAAGGCGGTAAAATACTATCCTCTATATTGCCCTGATAAACTTTTGATTTGAATGAGGGACGAGGAAAATAATAACTTACGCATCTGAGTTGGTTATTATTTTCTTCGTCCTTAAACTAGAAACTTGGAGTATTGCTATTTTCCGTTTCAGTTGTATGTAGAACGCATAGGAGTTTGAAATGCTGCTTTGGGTAGAAAAAAAATCAAAATTACCCCTGAATCGATTCTACTATGTCCCACCGTTGAAATGGTGGGCTAAATCATTCCATTTATGACTTTTTAGCCCACCAATTCATTGGTAGGGACTGATTTAGACAAAAAAATCAAATAATGGATAATTCCGAAAAAAATATGGATGAGCAATCACCCACACATTACTGATTCCACAATTTGTTCTATATCAATTTGCTGCATACAATTAAAATGTTGTTTAGGACAAGCAGCATGTCCAATTTTAGAACACGGTCGGCAAGCTATATTGGGTACTTCGATGGTCGTATTTTTATTGCTTGGTGTGCCATAGTAAGGAGTCATGCCAAAAGCAGGCACGGTATTGCCCCAAATCGAGATAATATCCTTCTGAAAAGCCGCCGCAATGTGCATCATGCCTGTATCATGCGTGATGACTTTCGCTGCCTGACGCACTACCGAAGCAGATTGATGGAGCTTCAACTTTCCACAAGTATTTTTTACATGTGTACCTGAAGTTTTAGCGATTATTGCGCCTGTTTCCGCTTCTGCTGGGCCACCAAGCAAGAGGATGGGTATATTTATTTTTTGACAGATTGCTATTATCTTTTCTGTGGGCAATCGCTTCGTAGCATGTGCTGCACCAATAACAAAAGCCACGAATGGACGCTCCGAATCCAGCCAATCGCTTATTTCCACTTCCGCTTCTTTAGGAATAAAATAATCTAAGCCTTGTCCGTCATTTCGCACCTCTAATGCCGCAGTAGTTGCCATGTATCTATCCACGATATGAACGGGTGGCAAACGATTGATTTTGAGATTGACGAGCAACCATTTCTGCCAATTAAGCTTATCAAAACTATAACTTTTAACCCGCAATGCTTGCTTAATGCGCCAAGTACGAAGATTATTATGCAAATCAATGAGGTAGTCGTATTTTTCGGCACGGAGGCGGGTTATCAAATCCGAGAAAGCGTCTTCTAGCACATGGATAGTATCCAAGTAAGGATTTGGGGCGAGGATAGATTGATAACTTTTTTTTGTTAAATAATGCAACTCACAGTCTAGTTGCTGTTTCAGACAGCGCACAACGGGCGTGGTAAGAACGATGTCTCCAATGGAAGAAAAGCGTATGACCAATATTTTCATGCAGCGAAAATAGATTAGCTTGTCTATAAAAACAATCTTCTTCAATAGAAAATCCTTGCAGAATACATTATTCTACAAGGACTCTTTTGAGGTTATAAGCTTACATTACTGCTCCAACATCCGCTGCTTTTCCGTCTCAAAATCTAAGTCCCAATTGGAAATATAATCTTCAATAGCACCTAAATCCATCGTAGCTCGGCGTTCATTTACTTGGTCTAGATTCTCTAAATCATGGAGTTGTCCATTACTGATTTGAGAACCATAAATCTGCTTGTAGCCATTATTCATTAAGAGGCGATCTTCCATGAGTGCGATAGAGCTTTTGGATAATGCACCTTGCTCCGAAAATCGCTTCAGTTCGGGATAGTAATACGCCATAATATTCTGGTCGGAATGTTGAAATACGAGCCAAATAGTGCTAAGATGTGCCTCTGTCCAACCACATTGTAGTGTTTTGTTTTTGAAATAAAAAAAAGAGTCGAGCAATTCCTCGCCTTGTTCTCCTAATTTATCTAGCCAATTTTCCAAAGGTTCAAAAAATTCTCTCTGTAAATTTCTAGCTGATGGTTTGGGCTGAATTTACATTCAGCCCGTAAGGTGTTATCGAAACTCCGTTTCGAGTGCCGCTTTTGCTGTAAGTTACTGAGACGAAACGGAGTTTCGAGATCACATTACGGCTTGAATATTAATTCGAGCCAAACATCAGCTAACTTTTTACAGAGGGAAAAATTGCAAGAACTACGACAAGAATGTACGCGTTGGATGCAAGAGATTAAGGACTTAGGAGAAGTACCTGCACTGGAAATTATTGAGCGTTTTTGGCCTAATCAGCAACAACCCATTACTGCTACTCCAACTGCTGAGATGAAGGATGGAAAATTGCATTTAGCATGCGCTACGGAAGGCGCGTCTATAGGCTACAAACTACCTAAAGATGAAGTAGCAGGAGTTGGTTGGCGCGTTTATACCAAACCAATCGAAGTAGATGCGCCTGTAAAAATTATCGCGCATCGTATTGGGTATAAGCCAAGTGAAATTTTGAATTTTTCGGGTGGAAATTAAAGGTTTTTTTCTAGTACAGCATTGAAATGGTGGGCTGAACAATTTTTGATATTTCAGCCCACCGTTTCAACAGCCTGATAAATTATTCCTTCACAAAACGTACCGTCTGTATCCCATCTTCTGTCTGAAAGGAAAGATAATACATACCTTTTGCTAAGTGCTGCACATCCAATGTTCGCTCATTGAAACCCTCGTCTGTATTCCAACGTGCTTGTTGAAGGCGTTTACCTTGTATATCGTACATATTCCAATGAACATTCGATTGGGTAGTGTAGAATGCAATATTTAAAAACGCATTCGTAGGATTTGGAAATGCTTGATAATTTGTATTCGAGCTGGAATAGGTAGCAAGTGTTTGTCCTGGATGTGGAGCAATGGCATTCAAAATAACTTCATCATCCTCTACTGCCACACAGCAATTGGCACTACTTGGAAAAGAATCTTCATCCGCTTGCCCAGCAGCAATGACTTGTGCAAGGGCTTGCTGATTTTCTTCTAAGGCAAAGAGCGCGACCACTAGCGTTTCACTTTCGCCAGCCGCTAAATCACCTACTTCCCACAAGCGATAAAACGGAATATAACGCCCTGTAGAAGTAATCGGACGGAAGCGTCCTACTTGCTTAATGGTCTCTGGTATGTCCAATTGTACTTTTACGTCTGTCGCGTCCTCATCGCTATTATTCGTGAGGGTAAGCGTGTATTGCGCACTTTCGTAGCGACGAAGTACGGGCGTATCGGTATCAGCGGTGAGTTCCAAGTCTATTACCTTATCGCGTTCTTGTACAATGATATTGAAGGCACATAATACCTCGCCACACAATTCGCCATCAGCCCGATACAGCGCGCCCGTGAAGCCCACATTGAAGAAACTACCGCTTGGCAATCCTGCAGGACGCAACTGCTCTACTTCGAATGGAAAAGGGCAGTCCGATTCAAAAATTGGATCAGGATAATAGACATTCGTACCTGCCGTTCCTCTTGGTACTGTCACTACAATATCCGATGGGCAGTACACGAATTTGTGGAGTGCGTCCGAATTGGAGAAAGCAGCTTCATCATCCTCTTCTGCATCGCAACAAACGCCATTGTCGGGCGTAGAGTCTATGTCTGTTTGATCTGCGGCGGTGACTTGAGCGAATAAATTAACATCATCTGCTAGAGCGAATAACTCAATTTCGATGCTTTCACTACGACCAGCCGCTACTGTGCCTACTTCCCAAATACCTGAGAAAATATTATAGCTGCCACTCGAAACAATTTCTTGCGTGCCAGCTACCCGTGTAGCATTCTGTTCCAATACTGGAAAATCTACGACCACGCCTGTAGCGTCGCTATTGCCCGCATTGATAATGGTGAGCGTAAATGTAGCGGAAGTGAAATTTTGGAACAAGGGATTGCTCGTTTCAAATTGGAGGGATAAATCAATATCTTGTGCATTGCTTGATGTAAAACTTCCAATAACAAACACAAGAAGCGTAAGAAGGTGTACTATTGCTTTCATACTGCTTTAAAAATTAATTCGTAAAAATCTGAATAAAAGGATGTAATATATTTTATTTTTTAGCAAATGTATGTAAGCTTCCTCTTATAGAAAAGTGAAATTCTATGATTTTGATGACAAAATGAGGGCGAAAAATTACTAGAAATACCATTGTTTTTGCTTCAAAATACAATATATAAGGTCTAGTTTTCAGCTTTTTAAGGACTTTGAATCGCTTTATTTTTAAGACATAAAAATTTAAGCATGAATATTCGTCTCCTCTTAGTTTTTACGCTGATATGGTTAGTATCTTATAGTACCATTGCCCAAGTAGATACTTGTATCTCTGTTGTACAAAAGCATCATATTGCATCCGAAAAGCTGGCTGAAACGCGGGAATTTTGGGTAAGCTTACCAATGTTTTATGACGCTACGCAGTCTTATCCCGTGCTATATGTTTTAGATGCAGAATGGCGTTTCGATTTGGTGCGCGCTATTGCTTGGGATTTGTCAGGGAATCGAAAAATGCCGCATCATATTGTCGTAGGTATTCCGCATGTGGAATGGCGGAATAAGCGTGGCATTGACCTTACCTTTAGCCATTCTCGTATGGAATATGATGGCGAGGTAGTAAATTCTAGCTTTTATAATGCCTCCAATTCAGGCAGGGGAGAAGCTTTCTTTCAGTATTTCTATGCAGAACTGATACCTGCTGTGAATAAAGCCTATCCAACGAACGGCAAGAATGTATTGATTGGTCATTCCTATGGCGGTTATTTTGGCAGCTATATCCTTGCGAAGGAGCATCCATTTTCAGCTTTTCAAATTTATGATCCTAGTATTTGGTATAGCGATGGAGAGGTCATTCGGCAAGTAGAGCAGTATTTATCTAAGACTGTTACGGCAAACATCTATATTAGCTATCAACCGCTTCCCGAATTTCATTCCAATAAAATAAAGCAATTCATCGAAACACTAAAAGCTTATCCAAAACTCACGATAGGCACGAAGGAATATACAGCGGAAACGCACAATTCGCTCTTTATGTATAGTTTTTTAGATGGCATGGCATTTTTGTATAAAAATTGGGAGGTAAAAAAATAAGCACTATGCAACACTACGACCTTATTGTTATCGGATTAGGCTCAATGGGTTCAGCAACGAGCTATTATGCCAGCAAGCGTGGCGCGAAGGTGCTAGGCTTGGAGCAATTCCAAATTCCACATGAAAATGGTTCGCATACAGGGCAAAGCCGCATTATTCGGAAGGCCTATTTTGAACATCCGAACTATGTACCACTCCTACAACGCGCCTACGACAATTGGGCGCGTTTGGAGCAAGTGGTGGGGCGGCAGTTGTTTTATCGCACAGGGCTACTTTATCATGGCACTGCTGATGGGGTGTTGCTAAAAGGTGTACGCGCTTCCTCTGAGCAATATCATGTACCTTTACGTGCGTACACACCTGAACAAGCGCAGAAACGGTTTCCGCAGTTTCAATTAGATACCCGATTTGAAAGCCTTTTAGAACCTGATGCAGGCTTTATTTTACCAGAAAAGACGATTTCCATTTTTTATGAATTAGCCCTAAAAGCAGGCGCGACTTTACATTGCAATGAAGCTGTACAAACGTGGACGCGCAAAGGCGATGGGGTAGAGGTGCAGACTAATAAAGCAAGCTATTACGCGAAACGTTTAGTGATAACCGCAGGGGCATGGGCGCGCGATTTGATTCCTGCATTGCGTCCTAACTTGCGCGTTACACAACAGAGTCTTTTTTGGGTGAAACCTAAGGATTGGGAAGCCTTTAGTCTAGCGAATTTTCCCTGCTGGAATATGATGCTGCCCGATGATGAGGGCTTGTTTTATGGCTTTCCGATATTGCCCAGCAATAGATTTGATGGACAAATTGGCTTAAAAATTGCGTATCATGCGCCTGAGCAGTTGATTGAACCTAATGAAGCCCGCCCAGCCATTCAAGCCAAAGAATACACGCGCATCCAAAACTTTGCAGCTACTTATATGCCCGATGCGCTAGCATCTATCTTAGCCTCCAAAACTTGCCTATATACTTATTCTGATAATGAGGATTTCATCATAGATCATCTACCTGAACAAGGGGGTGTTGTGAGTATTGCTTGTGGTTTTAGTGGGCATGGGTTTAAGTTTGTGCCACTAGTGGGAGAGGTACTGACGGACTTGGCACTTGAAGGAAAAACGGATGCTCCGATTGGTTTTCTTTCGGCAAAGCGGTATTTAATGGCTTAGGGAGCAGGTAAAAAATAACCTACCCATTTGTCTTGTTCTTTTTACCAATTGCATCGTTGCTCATCAGTTACAGAACCAGCTATGCGCCTTCTTCGCGCCTTGCCATTGGAAAAAATAACGAATCCAAATTATGGGTAGGTTATTTTTTACCTGCTCCCTTAAC
>JAHDCQ010000401.1 GCA_020629845.1 Saprospiraceae bacterium
CTGCTACGACTGCTGCACTAGGCTGTGCGCTTTTTTCTGCTAATTATGTTTGTTTGAAGTAGTATAAGAGAAAATAGGTGTATAGAAAGGTGAATTTTTCAAAAAAAAGAAAAAATATTTTTGCTTGTAAAATACTCATTTACAGTAGTATACATCAGTTTGCATAAGGAGAAGTCAAAAAAAAATGCCTTTTTTAAAAAACACCTGTAACTTATCGAAACCCTCAGCCGTATTAGCATCGAATTTAAACAATCTACATAATTGCTTTCGCGCTTTCGGGTGCGAAGGCAATACCTAAAACAAAAAATGACTATTCAGGAATATAACAATTGTGTTAAGCTTCATTCGGATGGCGTTTTTCGATTCATATTGAAAAATATCGCCAATCGCGCAGACGCACAAGATGTAGTCCAGAATACATTTGAAAAGCTATGGCGCAAGCGAGAAGTAGTAGACTATGCAAAGGCAAAATCCTACTTATTTTCAATAGCGCACAACGATATGATTGACCAAATTCGGAAGAAAAAATTTGTGAAATCGTATCAGCAGGTACCTGAGCGTGCGGGGGGCGAATTCGCTAAGCAGCTAGAATCCAGAGACGTAGTGGAACAAAGTCTAGCTACACTAAGCGATGTACAACGCTCTTTAATATTACTGCGCGACTATGAAGGTTACAATTATGAAGAAATTGCCGAAATGACAGAACTTTCGCTCTCGCAAGTTAAAGTGTATTTATTCAGAGCGCGAAAGAAAATGCAAGCAACAATCACCCGATTGAATGGAGAATCGGCCGTAGGATAATGGCCAAAAACTTAGAGACTCATGTTGATTAATAAATCAAATTACGAAGCATACGCATTGGACTATATCGAAGGCAATTTGTCGGATATAGAAGTGCGAGAAATGGAACTGTTCCTAGCAGCGCAACCTAGCATCAAGGCAGAACTAGAGGCTATGCGCGAACTAGTGACGGTGACAGCTGATGAGTCTATTTTATTCGAGCCAAAAGAATTATTACTTAAAGAAGAAACGGCAGTTGTGGTGTGGATGCGTCCACGCTTCCGCCAGCGATTAGCAGCAGGTGCAGCAGCGATTATGTTGCTCACGGCAGGATACTTCATTGGCTTTAAACAAGGACACGAAGCTACAGAAACTATTGCAAACGATACCAACACAAAAATAGAAGAGGCACACACACCAACACCCGACACACACGAAATAGCAAATTTAAACGAGTCAGAAATTATAAACGAGGACAATAGTAACAAGGACAAAAAGGCAGGGCAAACTGAAAAGACAAACGTGCAAAAAGTTAGAAAAACGAAACCGATGAACGCACCGAGGCCTTTACACTATGAGAAGGCTGCACCTGAAACTGTTATAGCAAGCAATGAAGAACAGCCTGCAACTGAAACAAACGAAAAACAAGAACCCCTGATTGTTACAGACGAGACATCGACCCCAACTCCCATTGCCGCATTAGCTCTCTTGCCTAGCAAGGAATTGCAAAGTGTGGAGATTGAAATCACCCAGATTGAAACGGTTTATCTAAGCAATAATACTATTGCGATAGTAGATAAACCACGCAAGCGTGACCGATTCAGAGGGCTTATCGGCCGTCTGCCCTTTGAGGATGTGTCCGTTGCCAACTTTGTGCCTACTTACTATTCCGATTCGGGCATAGGGCAATAATTTTTCGGAGAACATAATTTTTTTCAAGCACATTTTTTAAACAGAAATCACCATTACTAAACAAAGTAGGGCTGCTATTCCCATGTCCCTACACAAAACGATCTACAATGAAAAATAATCAAGTTTTAAGCAGCATCTTAGTTATTCTATTTTTGGCAGCATTTTCTTTTCCAAGCTTCGCACAGACCGAGGGAGAGACGACCGAAGAAATAGAAGAGATTATAGAAGAAGAAGTGGAGGAAGCAATAGAGGAAGCAATAGAAGAGGCTATTGAAGAAGGAGTAGAAATAGACGAAGAGACGGAAGAGGTAGAAATCAGTACTAAGAATCGAAGGATTCGCATCATCATCGGAGAGGATGACGAAGAAGATTCGGACGATGATGATGATGACGAAATGTGCGAAGATGACGGTAAACCAAGTTCAGGTATCATTACGCGCTCTGGCATGTTGGATTTAGGAGTAAGTACCTACCTACATGATAATGGCTTCAATCTGCCAAATGAACTCGACTACTTGGAGCAGCAATACTGGGGCTCTACGAATGTAAACTTGCATTTTTTACGGTATCGCCTACCGCTTGTGAAAGGACACTTTTATATTGAAAATGGACTCTCCATGGCATGGAATCAGTATAAATTTGCTAACAACTTTGATATTGTACCAGAGCAAGAGACATTCACTACAGAGGCGATTTTGGAAGGCGAATTCAAGAAAAACAAGCTAAAAACTACTGCGATTGAAATGCCATTAGCACTTACGATAGTGCCAGGCAATCAGCAAAGTCAGTACTTGAGCGTGGGTGCATATGGTGGTTTTTTGCTAGGTGCAAAGCAAAAGCTAGTAGATACGGAAGGCAACAAAACCATCGTGAAAGACGACTTTAACCTAAACAAGGTATACTATGGTGTAGAAGGTAGAGTGGGACTTGGCCCGATTAGTTTCTATGCGAAGTACTCCTTAAAGAATTTGTTCCAAGATGGCGAAGGTCCTGAGCTAACACCTGTGAGTGTGGGGATTACTTTGGTTAATTTCTAAGAATAGCAATTCAAGAATTGAATAGACGTTGCTGCTGAAAGTAACGTCTATTTTTTTTCATTACAGCAAAAAAATCAACTCTCCACCGCACCAATAAACGCTCGCACATCCTCCCATATACGCAGTGCGCGGGGCATAATACGGGGCATATTGATACAGCCATGAATTAGGTTTTTATATTCTTTAAAGTATACTTGATTGCCTGCCTCTGTTAAGCGGTTAGCGTAGGCTTCTCCTTCATCTTTTAAAGGATCAAGCGAACAAGTAAGCACAAAAGCGGGAGGTAGATTAGCTAAATTTTCGGTGAGCAAAGGAGACATTAAAGGGTTGAGTATATCTGCTTCACTAGTTTTATAATGATCTACAAACCATTCTATAAGTTCGCGGGTCAGAAAATAATCCTTCCCAAGTGCAGCCATAGAGGGATGTCCTAAGCGCGCATCCGTAGCAGGATAAATAAGCACCTGTTTAGCGATATTCAGATTACCCAAATCACGTGCTTGAATAGCCGTAACCGTTGCCAAATTACCACCTGCACTATCCCCCATTACTATTAAATTATTAGAATCGCCGCCTAGCTCTTCTGCATGTTGGGCAATCCAAAGGCTTGCATCATAAGCATCCTGAGTACTAACAGGGAACTTATATTCTGGAGCTAAGCGATAGTCTACCGATACCACTACCGCATTACACATCTTTGCAAATCTTCGACAAGCTTTATCATGCGAATCCAAATTACGCAACACAAAACCACCACCATGAAAAAAGGCAATAATAGGCAATCCTTTCTGTTCCCTGGGGCGATAGATACGTATACCTATTTCTGCGCCATCACGCATCGGAATCATACGATTTTCAACCTGCGCCATTTCTATTGCAGAACCGTCTAAAAACCAAGCTACCCGTTTCATTTCAGCAGCGTTCATCACCCGAACCTGAGCAGGTGGTGTGTCGCCATAGGTCGTAGCTTTAGTAATTTTATGCACATAAAAAAGTAATAAGCGTAAGCGGATATTCATAGATGTTCAGTATATATCTTTCGTACACATTCCTAAGCTGGCAAAGCTAGTGCCATAATTATTTAATGATAGAATGCGATAATGATGCAAATACTGTAGCATTATCGCATTCTATCATTATCGCATTCTGGCTCAACTTATTTAGTTCTTGTCACTAATGGTTTAAAATAACGATAATTTTTATTCTTTGACAAATTTCGTGCACAGAGAACCAAATTTTAATAAGATTAGGATAAACAATATCGTTACGAAAAGAGGCGATTGAAAAACGATAAGGCAAAATAGTTTCTTCGGGACTTTTGAGACAAACTTGATTAGGGAGCGTTTTATAAATGCCCTTGCATATATTTGTTGAATCTAAGATTCATCTTTATGACAAAAAAAATAAAAAGCCCCTTGCGCTATCCTGGAGGGAAAAGTAGAGCAGTCAAATATTTATCTTCTAAAGTGCCGACTT
>JAHDCQ010000402.1 GCA_020629845.1 Saprospiraceae bacterium
AAATTGAATGTTGCGCTGACTCGTGCGCGACAGCACTTGGTGGTATTGGGCAATGCTGAGTTACTGAGTGGGAATGCGATTTATCGGGAGTTGATGGGGTTTTGTAGGAGATGATTTTTCTGTATTTTTGTCCGAATATTTATATTTCTTTTAATTGATCTAATAACCAAGCTCGCTCCGAAAGGATTTCTTCTGCTTCTATTTGCTGTTGAAGTGCCGCTTTTTCAGTCTTATCAAAAGGATTAATGCTCGTGAGTTTTTTGGTGTAAGCAATAATATTTTTGTAGTTGGTACGATGATAGCCAATTACCTTTTTTCGGCGCAGATAAATCGCAAAGGCATCGAGGAAAGGCTCTAGCAATTGAAATTTTTGCTGTTCATAATAAATTTTCAATAGTAGGGTTTTGGAGAAAAGATTAAGTAGCAAGTCTTTGTGATTAATATCACGTAGCAACTCTAATGCCTCATCATATTTTTGCTCCGAATAGAATAATCGTCCTAAGTTAAAGCGGTACGTACTTTCTTTATATTCCCGTTCTATCTTGTCTTTATAATTTTCTAGAAACCAATGCGTCCACTCATAATCATTCGTATGCAAACCAGTCGTTACGATATTCTGACAAGTAAAGTGCGATAATACACCATTTTCGAGTAGAGCTTCATTGACTAAACCACGTTTGTAGAGGGCAAGAATTTCGTGCAAAAAATCGTGTTGTCCCGTATTAATGATTTTAATACAGCAATTCACGCCAAGTAGATACAGGTCTCGAAGTTCTTTGGGCGGAAAATGCGTTTCAAACTCAAATAAGCAATCTTTGAATGCTCTGAAATGCCGTTGTTCCTCCTTCATGCACAAAGCGCGATAGCTGTGATAGTAGATACGAACGGCTGGTTCTTTTAGTAAATTATTACTTTCCAAATATTGCACACTCGCCTCTAAGAGTCCAAAATCATACTGCTGTTTTGCTACAGCTTGCTGTGCTAACATCCGACAGGCTTGCCGCAATTTGGCAATGATAAAGCCCTTATCTAGCGCGTCTGAAATAGCTTGCAACTCCTGCTCGTCTGCTCTGCTGATAGCAGTCCGGTGGCTGTACCATTCCAGTTTGGTTTGGTACATTTCAAAAAAGAAGGTATCGCTGCGGTCGCCTCGCTTTTCGAGCTGCTGAAGGCTAGTTTTTAGGTTTTGTTGAAATGCTTTATCCAGTTTCCTACTCCGATACACCTGTGCGAGGGTGAGTCCGCGTTGTACGCTTTGCTGCCGCTGTGCCTTATGTACCCAATAATCTTCAATTGCTTTCAAGAGTTGACTCATGAGTAAGCGGACTTGTTCATCTTTATAGTTTTTTTTTGGAAAAAACTGTTGATGTATGGCTGCTTTAGACGGCCATTCGCGCCTTTTTTTTCGATGTATAAGTACATAATCAAAGCACTCCCCCACCAATGTTCTATTACTAAACATAGGAATACGAAGATAGCTTTTTAGCTCTTTTTGCTCTTTAGGCGATAAGGCACTAATAATTTGTGCCAATTTTGAATCTTTCAAACCTTTATTTTGTGCTACAAAAATATTTACTATAATACTAAAAATCAATGATTAATGATAAAAATAATATTTCAAAAAATCTACAAAGAGTCTAAATTGTCTTTGTCTTTCGTGGGTTTAATCTCCACTTTTGTAGTGTCAAATAAATACTTACACAAAATCCATTCAAGGCAAAATATTATAGTTTATGAAAAAGAAAAATCGCCTAATTGCAACATGTATTATCATCAAAATAAAATTGATATTGGCATTGTGTATTTTCGCATTACCCACGCAAGCACAAATCACCATCAATACAGAAACCTCGTTGAACGAGGAAATGCAAACACACGAAGTCCACTTTATCGCTCATGATTTTGAAGACATTCTCGCACTACAACTTAGCATTAGGTGGAATGCAAATACTTGGAATCTGGCTTCTTTTAGTGTAGAGGGACCATTGGGATTAAGAAGCGACGATGTCGCCATGATTTTTCCAGGAGAGAATAACAAATTCGTAGTATCATGGATTGATGACGATGTACAAGGCTTAAGCCTACCTAATGGCTCGCGCCTATTCACCTTAGGGTTTCAGCAAATTGAAGAAGGAGGGCTAGACCTTGTATTTGCCAATAGTCCCCTTGCTATTGAAGTCATCAATACGGATTTAGAAAATATTGGTCTGACATCATTTACCAATGAAGTAGTGGATACACAAGTAATTCGTGGTAGAGTGATGCAGATGGTAGATAATGACTGCAACTCAGAAGAGGGCTTGCCCCTAGCCAGTTGGTCAGTAGAGTTAGGCACGGGCGAAAGTACACGTCGAATACAAACGGACAATAATGGTGGTTTTGTATTTGCAGTAGATGCCAATACTACCTATACTTTAACGGCTACACCGCCCTTTGGCTTATGGGAAATATGCGAGCCAATACAAACCATTACTGTGCCTGCTACAGCAGAGGCAAACAGTCCCTTTGTAGATTTCAAAGCTAAAGTGAGGCAAGAATGCGCTGTATTGGAAGTGGATGTATCTACCCCCTTTTTACGGCGCTGTTTCCCGAATACCTATACCGTCAATTATGCAAATATTGGAACAGTAACAGCAGAGGCTGCTCATATAATTATAGATTTGGATGAAACCTTCGACTTCCAATCCAGCAGTATACCTGCTACGGATTTGGGCAATAATCAGCTCCAGTTTGACTTGGGCGATATTCCTGCGTCTAATTTTGGCCGCTTCGCTTTTGAGGTAGTGGTAAACTGTGAAGAAGCTACACTAGGGCAGACGCATTGTGTGGAAGCGAATATTTTCCCAAAACCCGATTGTTTTGATAATTCACCCAATTGGTCAGGTGCGGAATTGGAACTAGCGGCAGGCTGCAAAGAGGATGCTACGCTAGAATTTAAAATTAGAAATGTGGGAGAAGGCGATATGTTGGATGAGCAAGCCTTCTCCATAGTGGAGGATATGATAATGCTGCACCAATCGGGTAGTGAAGGCGTTTTTAAATTGCGAAGCGGCGAAGAATTTTTGTATGAAATTCCTGCGACGGGTGCTACTTATCGTTTGGAGACCGAGCAAGTACCGAATCATCCATTTCACGGTACGCTTGCTCTGGCACTCGAAGGCTGTGGAGAAGATGATTTAGGGGAATTCAGTACAGGCTTTGTCACGATGCTGCCTCTAGCAGGCAAGACCTTTAGTTATGACATAGACTGCCAAGAAAATAGAGGAGCTTACGACCCAAATGATAAACAGGGCTTTCCAAAGGGAGTTGGAAGCGAGCATTGGCTGAAGCAAAACACAGATATTGAATACCTCATTCGTTTCCAGAATACAGGCACTGATACTGCCTTCAATATCGTGGTATTAGATACGCTTTCGCCTTTGCTCGAACCCGAAAGTGTGAAACCGCTTGTAGCAAGTCACGATTATACCTTCGAGCAATTGGATAAAAATATTCTGAAGTTCACCTTTGCCAATATTATGCTGCCCGATAGCAATATCAATGAAGTAGCTTCGCATGGGTTTATTCGCTTCAAAGTATCACAGCAGCCTGACTTGGAGGACAATTTACTCATCGAAAATCAAGCAGCCATTTACTTTGATTTCAATGAACCCATTTTCACTAATACGACCGTGCATAAGACAGGAGAAGAGCCGCTTACGCCTGTGGAGGCATTTGAATTAGCATCTACTATTTCCGCCTCGCCTAACCCATTCGACCATCAAGCAATTATTGAGATGGAAGAACAAGCCCCACCCAATACCACCTTTGTGCTTTACGATTTACTTGGCCGAGAAATGCGACGTATGCCATTTGAGGGTAATCGTTTGCTATTCCAACGAGGCAGCTTAGTAGATGGCATTTACTTCTATGAAGTGCAAGTAGATGGCAAAATCATCCATAGCGATAAGCTAAGTATTCAATCAATTGATTAATTCTATTCCAAAAGCATAAAATAGTTTAGACATGAAATACAACACTCTATATAGTATACTTCTATTTTTTATCCCGTTTCTAGTTAGCGCACAAGATGGTATCACGCTTTCTGGTCAAATTTTACGCCCCAACGACATGCCTGTACAAGGTCTGCGCGTAGAGATAAGTGATAGCTTAGGTAATGCCAGTCAAATCGACTATACCGATGCAGA
>JAHDCQ010000040.1:0-10269 GCA_020629845.1 Saprospiraceae bacterium
CTATCGGTATAGCTAAGGCGACCAGATAATTATCGGGTTTCAACGCAGAATAAGCTAAAAAAGACAAGCTAGATGCGTAGGTTATTATTTGCGAAATCCCTAAAGTCATTTATCATAAGATTGCAGCCTCTTACATCGCTAAAATCAAAGCGTCCCAATACTTCAAAGCTGCCATCTGGATAGGTTTTGCCCAAGTCCTGTGTAGCTATAAAAGCACAACTATCTATATTCGCAAGGTCAATAATATTGATGCCGCCCGTACGTTCGTTTCCGATGACAGCTAGAGGGTCACTAACATCGCGGATTATAATCTTCATAGTGGAACTAGGGTAAAAAAGTCCATCGCCTTTGGAGTATGCTTGGGAAAGTAACTCCGTCATGCCATATTCAGAATGTATTTGCTGGGTATTAAATGCTGTTTGCAGTATACTATGTAATTCCGAGCGTACTATTTCCTTGCGTCTGCCTTTCATGCCACCAGTTTCCATGATAGTAATTTGGCTTAAGTCCATTGGATATTGTTCGCCTAAATCTAGGAGGGCAAAACTTACGCCCAAGAGTAGGGTAGGTGTACGAGATGCTTGACACTCTTGTACTATTTTGCTTAGTTTTTCTATGTTATTTAAGAAAAAACCGCTTTGGGAATATTTTGATAAACGAATAAAATAATCGGCCATTGCTACTAGGGAAGAACCTTGTCGCTCCAAATAGGCAGGCAAGAGCGCGAGGATGCAATAGTCTTCTAGTTTACCATAAAATGCTTCAAAACCACGTCTTGTATTCTGCAAATATGCCTCTAGGTTTTGCACGAAATGGCTACTCGGCTGTTGTCCAGTAGTGCCACTACTTGTAAAAATGACTTCAGGGAGCCAATCGCCTGTTTTGACCTCAAAGTTTTTGAAACATTCTATAGGTAGAAAGGGGATTTGCTGAATACTTTGAATACTTGTACTATCAATTCCTAATAGTTCGATGTACGCTTTATAAATCGGGCTATGTGTGGCTTGGTAGTGAAATATCTCCAAAGCCAATGCATCAAAGTTGTGCGTATTGACTTCGGATATTTGCGCTCTTATTTTACGATAGCTCATCAATAGCTATTTGCTTTCCGTTTCTTCTCGTTCTACAAACTTCTCATGAATCACCTCCTGTACCGTTCTGCCCTCAATTTTACTTTCGAGCCATGAAATAATATCGAAATACAAGAACGGACGACGCTCGTAGGGCTTTTCTCGCGCTTCCTCTAGCTTGCCTTTGAGTGCGATGAATTCTTCCTTGATTTGATCGGTACGAATGCGTGGAGTGCGTCGCAAGAAGCGGAAAATTTCACGTTGTACATCATGCAAATCCTTCATTTTAGCAAGGAAGCGATAAACGGACTTGATTTGATATTCCACGAGCCGCTCATTCCCCAATTCATAATGCGAAATCAGGCTCAAAATGCGAGCAAAGCACTGAATATCTTGCCGATAATCAGGGTTGCGCTGATTGATAATCAAATTCAAATAATCTAATGCCTTATCTTGGTCGCCTGCACCGAAGTACATACACGCGATTTTGTAATTGAATACCATTTCGCGGCGTTCGTCCCAGCTATATAGGTCTTCTTGTATAGCTTTATCCAATTCGGGCATGAAATTCGCGCCTGCTGAAAACGTACCCTCTAAGAAATGCTTATTAATACGATGAATATAGAGGTACATATTATAGAGTCCCTCCACATTTTTGACTTGTTCTACATTATATTTTTTCTTGATATTTTCAAGTAATTCTAGTGTTTCCCCGAATTTTTCATAGTGCATTACATGGAAAAGCGTATTCAGTAAGAGGTGTAAACTCTTCAAGTAAAGCGGCAACTCAAGGGGGATCATTTCTGGACGCTCATGGAAGACATTTACGAGTTGTTGGGCATTTTTATAGCTAAATGCGAAATTTTGAATAATATGATTGTACCAAAGATGTGCTTGATACCAATAGATTTTTCCTAAAAAGCCTAAATCTTCTACTTTATAATCTGGCAGGTTTTCTTGGAAAAATGCCTTTGCTTGTTCATAGTCATCTTCATTTCGGACATAGCCCGTTTTTAGGTAACGACTGTAGAGCTGTAGCGCAAGACTAGAAAGTGTATCTTTCCGCAAAGAAGCAGCAAAAAGGGATTCTGATTCGCTTGTCAATTCATCCACACGACTCGCTATACTCCGTGTAATATATTGCGATTCGATATGTTTTTCAAAGCCAATAATTTCTAGAGCCAACAGCCCTCTATCAGCGTTTTCTGCTTTAGCTTTGGTTTTATCTAAAATATCCAAACTCTGCTTATACAGACCTTTATTGTACAATACCCGCGCATAATCAATGGATTCGCGGATGTCTACATCGACATTATGATTTTTATTGAGCAGGCGCAAGCTAATGAGCAATTGTTTATACAGATGCGCTTTCAAGTTAGATAGTTGCCGCTTTTTGATGGCAGGCAATTTTTTCAAAATTTTTCCTTCATCATATTCCTGATGTTTATCCAAAAAATCGAATAACTTCAAAAATAGAATATCATCGGATGCTTGATTGCGCTTCACAAACAAACGAAAATGCCGCTTTTCCGCTCTCGTCAAGGACTTTATCAACTGTATCAGGTCGTCTGTTTTTTGCTTTGGCATAATTTAGCTTGCTCATTTTGGATGACCTCTACTCGATCATCTTTTAAACATTCTAGCAAACATACATTTTTTTCTCAAATCCTAACAATTACCTTTGCTGTACTTAGTATGAGTACAAAAACAACTTTTCGATTTAAAAGGTCTGCCCAACTTATATAAGTCGCTTGAAATGAATCGCTTAGTTATTAAGTTTGGCAGACAAATCGAAAAGTTGTTTTTTTAACGTGACTTAGCGAATAAATCATAATTTCATCATGCAACAAAGCGAAAGTTCAGTAAATGCCCATAAACTCCATGTACCACGCACCGCACATTATTACACCATAGGGGAAGCTTCGGAAAATACCCGCTATTTTGTCATTGCTTGTCATGGCTATGGGCAAGCAGCAGGGCGATTTATCCATAAATTTGAGGCTATTGCAGGCGAGGATACTTTTATTATTGCACCAGAGGGTTTGTCGCGTTTCTATTGGGGCGGTTTTACAGGCGATGTGGTGGCTTCTTGGATGACGCGGGGCGACCGCTTGGATGAAATTGCGGATTATTGCAATTACCTTCAAACGATTTATGACCAATATACCGCTCAGATGCCAGATAATGTCAAAATTATACTTTTTGGCTTTTCGCAAGGCTGCGCTACTCAAATGCGTTGGATGATGCAAAACCAGCCGCGTTTCGATACGCTTCTATTGTGGGCAGGTAGCTTGCCTGACGATTTAGACTTTTCGGAAAGGCGCGACTATTTCAATGCAGGGCAATTGCTTTGGACTTATGGCACAGAAGATCAATTCATAAAAGATTCCTTTCTAGAAAAACAGCGACAAATCATGCTGGACTATGATTTGAAGTTCGATGTGTCCGTGTACGAAGGCAAACACCAGATTTATCGGGAAGCTTTACGCGAACGATTTGAAGCTATTTTTTAGTCGTTCAAAAAATCCATAAGCGTATGTATTACTGCTTCCGTTCTCAAAATTCTAAAATGACCAGTTCCTTCTATTGCCTTAAATTGGCATACTGTCCAGTTTTTGGAAACATTCTGTGATTGAGATATGGGAATAACCTTGTCATTTTTATCGTGCATAATTAAGGCCTGGTTTACCTTGATTTCTTGTACAAAATCGCTGACATTAAACGCTTCAACAGCTATGTTCATCTCCGTTTCCAATCGTTTGATGAGTAGATTTTTTACTTTTTCTGTTACTCCTACATAATTTGCTATATAATCAATCCTTTGCCTAAATTTATCTGGAGTAGTCAAAAGTGCGTATTTATCTATTTCAAGAGCCTGATTTTTGAATAGAGCATAGGTAGTGGCAACTCCGCCAAAGGAATGACTGACTAATTTTTTACAAGCATATTTTTTAATCATTTGCCCCACTAAATCACTAAATTCAAATAAGCTTGTTTGTCCTTTGCTACTAAATCCGTGTGAAGGCCCGTCAAATGATATGACGTAATAGTTATGTTCCAAAAGCCGCTGAATAATATCTGCAAAATTCCCTGCTTGCCCTTCCCAACCATGCACCAATAGAATTTTTTCATGTGCTGAATTTCCCCATGTATAGGTTTGAATAGTAAATTCTTTAAACTGGATTTTCTTTTTATCAGCCTTATTGAGCAATTCTAATTCATGCGCCCTCAGTTTTGTGATTTGTGGATTGGTCAATGTTTTATATGCCAAATTGGTCATCAATTGAGGTGAAATGCTAGATAGTAATTTGATAAGCTGCTTTCTCATTTGTCTACTTTATCCTTATTTTTAGTTTTCTTTTACCCAGTTAATAAAATCTTGAAATGATTCATCCATTTTATACACCTGTCCAATTTGTTTTTCGGCTGCATCATACTGAACTTCAAAAAAGCTATGATTGTAGTGTAAATAGGGTAGAAGGGTCAAATTTTTCTTTCCTGCCCGTGCAAAGGATAGTGGCAGTAAATCATTGGTTTCTGCACCTACATCATTTGTACCATAGGCTACCAAGATGGGAATATCAATTTGTAATAAATACACTAGCGGTGGCTGCGAGAAGGTGTACCAAGCTTTATTAGTGTCGCCGTGCTTGTCATCGGTATCATTTCGATTGGAGCAAATATATTCCCAGCGTTTATACAATTCATTGATTTTTTGCTGAGCTTGTTCCTGTGTCATTTTTCCTAAAAGCGCATCTCTACGTGCTTGTCGAATAAGACTTTCATATCGCCCAGCAGGATTACCCGAATAGTAAATAAGATGCGTGATTTTATCATTCACCGTACAGAGTTTCGCACCTACTGTAGAGCCTTCCGAGCCACCCATCACTACTAGCTTATTTGTATCAATTCGCCCTGATTTCCATAAGTGATGAATCACTTTATCGGCTCTTGCTACATAATAATCTAAGTGGTTTCGTTCGCTATATGCTTTAGGGGCTTTGCCTGTGGTCGCACCTACATATTGGAAGCCATTTTTCAATTTTTTTTCATGCACCATTAGCGGTACGCTTGGTTTGGAAATGATAGCAAATACGTATTGGTCTAGATAGTTTTTATAATCAAACACAAATGGATTATAAGTGCCTTCATCGCCATAAATAACAAGCGGCACAGGCATTGAGCCTTGCAGTATGAGGATTAAAGGCTTCTTTTTAGCTTCATTAATATTAGTGGTGACTAGAAAATGTACACTATCTCCATGCAGTATGATTTGCTCTTGTTGCAGGAGCAAATCGTTAAGCTGAGGTAGCTTTTGTGCGATAATTTTTGGACTGACGCAGCAAAATAAAAGGATGATAATAATTCGCATTTTAGAGCTTTAATTCTTCTACAAATTCCTTATAATTCGTGCCGCCAAATGTACCCGAACTCATCAGCAGCAACACCTTGTCTTTCCAAGAGATGCTTTGTAAAGTCGAACGGAAGGCATCGGCATCCGTAAAAACTTGCATATTGGGATGATTAAAGCCCTCATGCACTTCCTCCGCAGACATTTCTGGTAAGCGTTTCATTTTCAAGGTATGCTCGCTAAAAAACACAAAGCCCCGCTGCGCCACATTCATGGTATTGGTGTAGTGCGGCAAGAATTTTTTATTTAAGCTACTAAAGGTATGCAATTCCAAGCAAGCAATTACTTCGCGATCAGGGTATTGCGACTGCATAGCTTTTACAGTAGCTTCTACTTTCGATGGCGCATGAGCAAAATCTAGATAAGCCGTAAAATTTGGACTGTCTTTCAGCAATTGTAATCGCTTCGCTGCACCAGCAAAGGAAGGAATGGCTTCTAAAAATTGTGCTTCTGAAATACCTGCTTCTTGACAGGCATAAAAAGCAGCTTTCAGATTCGCTAAATTATGTTTCCCAAATACGCGTAAAGGCACACGCGCACCTGACGTTGTGAATAAATAGGTGCAATTATCTTTCACCTCCGAGTCGAACGCCTGATAGGACGTAAGCTGGATATTTCGTGTTTTTTCCTTGATAATAGTCTGAATATGCTCGTCTGGTTCAAAGTAAATTAAGCGTCCATCAGGCTCAAACATGTCCAAATATTGCGAAAATTGGCTTAGATAATTTTCAAAAGTTGGGAAGACATTGATATGATCCCAAGCAATGCCCGTAAGGATAGAGACATGTGGAAAATAATGATGAATTTTTGGGCGCAAATCAATTGGTGAAGAGGGATATTCATCGCCTTCCATTACGATAATTGGCGCGTCCGATAGGCGCACCATCGTTTCGAAACCTTCCAATTGTGCGCCTACGAGATAGTCAAAATCCACCTCATGATAGCGGAGTACGTGCATAATCATGGAAGTCGTTGTCGTTTTTCCATGACTGCCCGCCACTACAATCCGCTTTTTATTTTTTGATTGCTCATAAATATAAGCAGGGTAGGAGTAAATAGGTAGTCCTAGTTCCTTTGCGCGAGCAAGTTCAGGATTATCCTTGCGGGCGTGCATACCTAATATTACTGCATCTAAGTCTGTTGTGATTTTTTCAGTATTCCAACCCATTTCCTCTGGGAGCAAAGCTGCTTTTGCCAAGCGGGTGCGGGAGGGATTATAAATTTCGTCATCGGAGCCAGTTATGATATATCCTTTTTGGTGTAAGGTTAAAGCTAAATTGTGCATTACACTCCCTCCAATAGCAATAAAATGAACGCGCATAATTTTTTTGTATAAAATTTATTTCTAATATGATTCAAATGTGTAACTTTGCATAAAAATAGACGTTTTTTTATGGCTTTTGTTGCTTTTAGATGAAAGTCATAAAAATTCAAGTCTATGCGAAAGACGCGCTATAAAGAAATAATAAACGAAAACTAACGTTACACATAAGATTAAGTAACGGTCAAATAATAACTTCCCGATTTGGACTGTTTCTTTTTCGCCCATTTTTTACTTTAAAAACAGTCAAATATCTAGATATGCTCCTGTTTTCAAAGCAAAAATTGGACAAAAAACTAAAGCGTCGAAATCGGGAATTTATTTTTCGACCGTTACTAAGACTTAAACTTGTTTATTCAAAATCCTACTTGACTAGATGAAGCGGCTAAAAAAGCTGTTTCATCCAATAGATAGAAACAGAATATAATGAAAAAGATAGCAAAAAAGACATTGGTTTTCCTAGCAGTCATCGCATTTGCCGCTTCATTTACATCTTGTAATCGTGGCTATGGATGTCCAAATAATTTTTCAGTAGGCGAGACCGTAACAGAGGTTGTGACTACTGTAGTGGCTACTACTATTTGCAATAACGATTAGTATAGCACAGACTTTTGAAGTCTTTAAAATAAGTACTCAATGACTGAATGAGCGAATAAAGTTTAGTATTATTCATTCATTCAAAATTCTTTCATTCACTCATTGAGTATTTAGTCTTCAAAAGTCTAACACATCCAATAACCGCGAAGAAATTTTTTCTACGCTATGCTTGCTTGGAGACTGCTTCGTAAATCGGAGCAACTAGAAGAGATTAATACCCTTTCTACAAAAATTCCTATTGCCATTTTTAAGTTTAGTCCTGATTGCTCGATATGCAAATTTGTCAAAATTCGCTTAGAATCGGATTGGGATTTTACTGAACGTGAGATTATAGCTTACCTTTTAGATATTTCCATCTATAAAAAATTGGCACAACAAGTCGCTGATGTTTTTCAGAATCCGCACGAATCGCCACAACTGTTACTTATTCGCGATGGCATTTGTACCTATGATGCTGCTGAATTTGATATTACGGTAGAGGAACTACACGAGTGCTACGAGGATAGTTTTTAAACTTTCGTCCTATTTTTGCTGTCTATGATAAAGTAGATTACTCCAACGCAATAAGCATTACAATGAGCGATTTGAGGATATTCGAGACACAAGACGGTTCGCACTCTATTTTTGCAGAGCAATTCGGCGTAAGCTATCATTCTAAGTATGGCGCAATTCAAGAAACACAACATGTATTCATAGATGCTGCCTTGCGTTTCAAAGCGGTGTTAAAGAAAGATATTCGTATCTTAGAAATGGGTTTTGGAACGGGCTTGAATGCCTATATGACTTCCCTCGAAGCGCGTCGCCGCAACCTACAAGTACAGTATACAGGCGTGGAAGCGTATCCAATAAACGAATCGCAATGGCAAAGCCTCAATTATGCGGAACAATTGCAAGAAGAAAGCGATACTTTTTCCATTTTTCATACCAGTGAATGGGGAGATTGGATGGAAGTGAATGAAAATTTCAGCTTGCTTAAACTTCATCAACGCTTTGAAACGCTTGAATTTGAGCCGCAATTTGATATTATTTATTACGATACTTTCGCGCCCAATGCCCAGCCTGAATTGTGGTCAGCCGAATTATTTCAGAAAATGTATGATGCCTTGCTGCCCGACGGGATTTTAGTAACCTATTGCGCCAAAGGTGAAGTAAAACGTACGATGAAAAGCGTAGGATTTGAGGTAGAACGCCTGAAAGGTCCACCAGGCAAGCGAGAAATGACACGCGCTATCAAAGCAGCTTCTTGAGATAGTCCATTGCTAGTGGGCATTTTGAATGAAATTGACTTTTGACCTTATTTCTTTTAGTGGAAAAAGTGATAAAAAGGCGTTAAAAATACTACATTGTTTGAGCTAAAACGAGCTCAGAAATAAGCTCCGACAGTAAATTAGCAGATAGTATTTGCTTGTAAAACGACTCGTTAAGCGAGTTTGTAGGATTTAGCTTTTTTGTTGCTTTTGGAGCGTGAATGAATTGAAATATCCCAAAGGATATTTGAATGAATGAACCGCATAGCGGATGGGCTGCAAAGAAATTAAGTCTTGATTTTTTTTGTTCGTTTTTTATCAAGAAAAAAATGAACATGTCAATTTTGTAAAATACCTATTAGTAAGAGATAGTCCAAAATCTTCAAAGTCGCACCTTGATTTTGTATAATGTATGCTTTAGCTGCTTTGGAGGCTACAGTATATTGTGGTTCATTTTGTAGATTTTTGAAAATATCTCCAAAATCAGCCTTTGAATGCACACAAAAGCCACCACCCGTAGCAATCAATCGCACCGCTTCCTCAAATTTTTCATATTTCGGGCCGAATACTACAGGCAAGCCGAAAGCAATGGGCTCTAAAGTATTATGAATTCCTGCTCCAAAACCACCACCGATATAAGCAATGTTGCCATATTGATAGAGCTGTGAAAGCATTCCAATCGTATCCACTATCAGGACTTTAGTATTTGCTAAATCGCTAGAAGGAGTCAGGCGGGTATAGCGTAAAGTAGGGACTTCAAAACGTGCTACCAACTGCTCAATATGACTTGCTTCAATATCGTGCGGGGCAAAAATATATTTCCAATCCTCATCAGGATGAGCATTGATATAATCCGCTAAAATAGCTTCATCGGGTGGCCAAGTACTGCCTGCTATTAGTGTTGGACTATTGCTAGTAAATTGCTTGATTTTTGGAAATCCTTTTGCCGTTTGCGCGATAGCAAGCACTCTATCTACCCGCGTATCGCCTGTAATTTGGAAATGCCTGAGTTGGATTTCTTCTAATAATTGAGCAGAAGCCTCATTTTGTACAAAAAGCCTATCAAAACAATCCAATACAGGACGAAACAAAGGTGCGTACCATCGGAAAAAAGGCTGCTTCGGATGGAAAATAGCGGAGATGAGTAGGGTAGGGATATTCCGATTTTTTAGCGCGCATAAATAATTTTGCCAAAATTCATACTTTACAAAAATCGCTACTTTAGGCTGCACTATATCCAAAAAACGTCGTGCATTTCGAGGCGTATCTATGGGTAAATAAAAAACATGATTGACCACCGCATAATTTTTGCGAATCTCATAACCTGAAGGTGAAAAAAAGGTCAGTAAGACTTGCTTTTCAGGATAGCGTTCTCGTAGAGCTTCTATCAAAGGACGCGCTTGTTCAAATTCGCCTAAAGAGGCACAATGTACCCATACATCTACAGGCGTTTTGATGTCGCTTTCGAGTTGTGAAAAGAGTTGTTTGCGCCCGTCTATCCAAGCTTTTGCTTTGGGAATGAAATATGTTGCAATGCGAATCGCCCAATAATACAAATGAATACCTAGCGTGTAGAAAAATCGCATAAGAGAATTAATAAATTATATCATCGGCACTCTTACT
>JAHDCQ010000040.1:10369-25111 GCA_020629845.1 Saprospiraceae bacterium
CGTGTAGAAAAATCGCATAAGAGAATTAATAAATTATATCATCGGCACTCTTACTCAAATAGAAAGGCAGCGAATAATTGAGCTTAAAGCCTAGTAGCATATCGAAGCGTTGGGTATCGTCGGGCATCATGGTGTCAAAGTTGAAAGAGCGACGGCTTTTAGTGAATGCTTCTATCACTTCCACGCCTAAATGCAGATTCATACGCCCGTCCAAACTTATCCATTGATAGCCCAAAAATTGCGACAAAGCCAAGCCATTACTCAATCGGTCGTAGCCCTTTTTGTATTCTTGCGAAAGTTGTGGTACAAATCGCTGCGGTTCATCCTGAATACGCACTTTATGCTGCAAAAGCCCTGCACCCACCGTGAAACGTATGCCCGAACGCTTATTTCGTTTGGATAGTGCGAAGATTTTACCTACATGAGCATTTAGGTGAAGTCCACGTTGGCGTAATACGATGTCGGTAATCCCCTTATCGTTGGCGATGATATTGCCCTCATCATTTCGCAAAGAAGCGATGACATCCTCTTTTACATTTGCCCCAAATAAAAAATCTCCATGCACACCTAAAATAATATTACTTTTTGCCGTAATATAATCTACACCAAGTCCAGCCGCTAGGTTCTGCCCAAATCGGTCTTGCATATCACCTTGTGGCAACTGGAGGCTGTAAGCAGCGTTTACCG
The DNA here is from genome assembly GCA_020629845.1 of Saprospiraceae bacterium. GTDB lineage: Bacteria > Bacteroidota > Bacteroidia > Chitinophagales > Saprospiraceae > JAAUTG01. Next base: position 11,057 of record JAHDCQ010000040.1, read on the forward strand.
TAATGAGATTGCCTTTGTTTCTAGCCGTTTGCGCTAGGATAAATTGAAAAGAACAGGCAATTATAAAAGGTACTAATAGTATTCTATTCATTTTTTATGCTATGTGGTGTGGGATTTAGTAATTCGCCCAAAAGTATATCTCCAAAACGCAAAAAACAAGCATTCGCTGTGTAAGCTACCCGAAATTAGTGAATTGTGGCTTTTACTGGGTGAAAAGCAAACTTCTAGCCTACTAAAGCGTTATATTATGCTATGAATTTCACATTAGGAGGAGTTCAACATTCTGTCACGTTATGAAGCAATCCTTATTACTTATATTATCTGCCTTATTAGGGGCAATGATCGCTATATTTTTAGAACGTACGCTCTTTCAGCAGCCTGCCAAAGAGGTAATCGTCCGAGAGGTCGCGCCTGTGCGTTATACGAATTATGATGATGTGTCGAATGTTTCGGCACGTACATTAGCGTCTAGCGCACCGAGTGATTTCATTGCGGCAGCCGAAGCTGTTACGGACGCAGTAGTACATATCAAAGCAGAGTCGAATTCAGGTTTCGATTTTTGGTCGGGTAGGGGATTGGGTTCTTCTTCTGGCTCGGGCGTATTGATTTCGTCTGACGGCTATATCATCACCAATAATCACGTGATAGAAGGGGGTAATGATGTGAGCGTAACCCTAAATAATCGAGACGAATTAGAAGCCTCTATAATTGGTAGCGATCCTTCTACAGATTTAGCTTTACTGAAGGTAGAAGGTCGTCGGCTGCCTTATTTGCAAATAGGCAATTCGGATTCACTGCGGATAGGCGAATGGGTACTGGCAGTAGGGAGTCCTTTTAATTTACATTCGACAGTCACGGCAGGTATTGTGAGCGCAAAAGGACGCAATATTAATATTCTAGAAGGACAAAATGCTATCGAAAGTTTTATTCAAACTGATGCTATGGTAAATCCAGGGAATAGTGGTGGCGCATTGGTGAATACACGCGGTGAACTCGTAGGTATCAATACGGCTATTATGACGCGTTCAGGGCATTTTGAGGGCTATTCTTTTGCCATTCCTGCCAATTTAGCCTTTAAAGTTATTAATGATATTCGCAGTTTTGGAACGGTAAAGCGTGGTATTTTAGGCGTAGATATAAATGAGTTAGATAGTAGACGAGCGAAGCGTTTAGGCTTGGAGAGCGTGGAAGGTGTATTTATAGAAGGCGTACACGAAGGTAGTGGTGCAGCAGTAGCAGGACTGAAACGAGGCGATGTAATAGTGGCTGTGAATGGTAAAAAAGTAGTGAAAATGCCCGAATTACAAGAACAAATAGCCCGCTTGCGACCAGAAGACAAAGTAAATATCACCTTTATACGAAAAGGTAAACAACGTACCGTAGATATTGTGTTAAAGAGTAACGAGGTAGCTTTACAGCCAAAGTCAAACGATGTAGTTCGAGCTGATGTGTTTAATGAATTAGGCTTCGAACTGCGCCCACTATCCTCACCTGAAATGGTACGACTCGGTGTAGAAGGCGTGAAAGTACTGAGCATTACCCGCGAAAGTACGATTGCTGATACTAATATGGAATTGGGCTTTATTATTTTACAAATTAATAGTAATCCAGTGTCTTCCGTAGAAGAAGCCATGCTTATGTTGGAGCTTTCGGAAGGCGAAATCATGCTAGAAGGTATCTACGAAGACTATACAGGCGAGTATATTTATAAGTTTGAAAAAGAAGACTAATTCAAAACCGATTATCCTTCTGTTTGTTAGAAAGATAAGTTCTAACAAATAATCTTTCAAAAGTAACTATCTTAGTATTAGGTATTAAGTACAAGGTATTAGGTTGGAAACTGAAAATAGGTTCTCAAATAGTCTTTTTGTAGGCGAAAATAAGCACCTGAAAAATCCAAATAGGCTCTTAAAGTACCTAATACGTAATACCTCGTACCTGATACCTAAATAGTTCTAATACATAAGAAAGCTATTTTTGCATCATATCAAATAATTATGGATACATCAATCGCAATGGATATTCAACTCAATACCATCGAGGAAGCAATTGAAGACATAAAAGCGGGCAAAGTCATCATAGTGGTAGATGACGAAGACCGTGAAAATGAAGGCGACTTTATCTGTGCTGCCGAGTGCATTACGCCCGAAATTGTCAATTTTATGGCTACCAATGGGCGTGGACTTATCTGTACGCCTATCGAAGAGACACATGCTGATAAGTTGGAATTACCCCTTATGGTTTCTTCCAATACTGCGCTGCATGAAACCGCATTTACCGTATCTATTGATTTGATTGGGCAAGGTTGTACCACAGGGATTTCTGCCTACGACCGCTCGACTTGTATCAAAGCACTGGTAGACCCCAATATCACCGCTAGGGATTTTGCGCGTCCAGGACATATTTTTCCACTACGTGCCAAAATGGGCGGTGTACTCTGCCGTACTGGACATACCGAGGCAGCCGTAGATTTTGCACGTTTAGCAGGCTTTTATCCCGCAGGCGTACTAGTCGAAATATTGAATGAAGATGGCTCGATGGCGCGCCTGCCACAGTTGCTAGAAATTGCTAAGAAATTTGATCTTAAAATTGTCGCTATCAAAGATTTAGTGGCTTATCGTATGCTCAATGAGCGTATTGTACAGAAGGAAATGATAGTGCCAATGGACACCAAATACGGCAAATTGGAAATTCACGCCTATGGACAAGAAGGTACGGACGACCTGCATTTAGCGATAAAACTCGGTGATTGGCAGCCGAATAAGCCCGTATTAGTGCGGGTGCATTCTTCTACCGAAACTGGCGATATACTAGGCGTATTTTTTGATAGTTATGGGCAGCAAATTGAAAGTGCTTTAGACAAAATACATGCCGAAGGCAATGGCTTATTGCTGTATATGCGGCATTCGCATAAAGGCAAAGCATCTATGCTGAGTCATCTCCAAGCTTTAAATGCGCCTGCTAAAAAAGAAGATAGCAGCACACGGCAACGTAACTATGGCGTAGGCGCGCAAATCCTTCGCGATATGGGAGCAACCAAATTGCGCCTCATCACTACCAACCATACGCACCGTGTAGCATTGGAAGGTTATGGTATCGAAATTGTAGAATACATACATCCTTAGGAGAACGGTCGCTTCGCTGAACGCCCGTCCACCGTCAGCCGTTCAGCGAAGCGACCGTAAAAAATAAATTATGCCTCGATTTTTGGCTTATGCGCTATCGGTAGTGTTTCATCCTTTATTGATAGTGACGTATATGTTGATAATTTTACTCCTAGTTAATCCCTTTTTATTTGGAGTGAATAGGCTATTTGACCAATGGCCCTTGATTGCGATGTTGTTATTCAACACATTCATTGTGCCTTCTTTTATGGTCTTGATGTTGAAGCAATTAGGTTTTGTAAAATCCATGGAACTTGATGACCGAGAAGAGCGCATCATACCCTATATTTTAGTTGGTACTTTTTATCTTAGTATGACTGCCTTCTTTATTTATAATCCTGATATACCAACGGCTTTTTCTTCTTTTATGCTAGGTACTACCATAGCCTTATTTATTGCTTTTTTTATCAATCTATTTAGCAAAATTAGCGCACATGCTGTCGGCATGGGTGGTTTGGTTGGTATGATTACTATTTCGACTTGGTTGTTTAGTTATGGTGCGTTTCAAGTTGATTTAGGGCAAGTAGGTATTTTTCAAATCAATATGGTATTATTGCTAGTGACCGCCATTTTCTTTGCAGGCTTGGTAGGCACTGCGCGCCTTCGCCTCGAAGCACATGACTTACAAGACCTTTTTGGAGGCTATCTGGTGGGTTTTGCTGCACAATTTATTGCGCTACGTTTTTTATTCTAGCAATTTTTCTAAACGCATACTGCGTGAGCCTTTTATTAAGAAGTGGGTGTTCGTAAAAGCCTGTTGATGGAACCATATTTTTAAAGCACTTATATCAGAGAAATGCAGCTCATGCTTTAATTTGCTAAATTCTTCACCTACTAAGATGATTTGGTCAAAACTCAATGCTTGCGCTTCTTGCAAAATGGCTTTATGTTCTGCCATACTATACGCTCCTAATTCTAACATATCACCAAGTATAACTACTTTCTTTGTTGCTGCTATTGCATCGAAATAGCGCAGAGCATTTTGCACGCTTGTTGGGTTGGCGTTATAAGCATCTAATAAATATGTATTACTATCGCGCGTTATGATTTGTGAGCGATTGTTCGATGGAATATAAGCTTCAATCGCTTGCTTTATTTTTTCATCGGGTACTTTAAAATACCGCCCGACAGTTATCGCCGTACAAATATTTCGGAAATTATATGCTCCAACTAAATGGCTATTTACCTCAATAATATCTCCAATTTCATTGATGAATTCTAGTTTCACAAATGGTTCACTTTCTAACAAATGGGCATGATAAGGACGTTTGACATGTAGTTGCTGAACACTACCGTAGGAAATTTTCTTATTTTCTTTTGCTAATTCAGATAGATGTTTTTCTTCCTCATTTAAAAAAATCCTTCCATTTGATTTATAAATAAAATCATATAATTCGCCCTTGCCAATTTTAATATTTTCAAAGCCGCCAAATTCGCCTATATGTGCTTTGCCAATATTTGTAATAATACCATGCGTAGGTGCTGCAATAGCACATAAAGCCGCAATTTCACCTACATGATTCGCACCCATTTCTATGACCGCTACTTCGGTGTCGTTTGTCATTTTGAGCAAGGTAAGCGGCACACCTATATGATTATTAAAATTACCAGCCGTAGCATGGGTAGGATAGTGCGTACTTAAAACGGCAGTAATAAGCTCTTTAGTTGTTGTTTTTCCATTGCTACCCGTAATGCCAATAACAGGAATGCTGAATTGCCTTCGATGATGCTGTGCGAGTAATTGCAGCATTTCTAATACATCATGTACCACGATATATTGCTCGTTGATTTTATAATCTACATTATCTATGATAGCATAAGCGGCACCTTTTTCTAGGGCAGCAGCAGCGTATTTATTACCATCAAAGCGGTCGCCTTTTAAGGCAAAAAAAAGCGCGTTTTTAGGTACATTTCTACTATCAGTAGTGATGTTAGGATGTGCTAGAAAGTATTCGTAGACTTGTTCGACACTCATAGTATTTTTCATAAATTCATCTACAAAGTAATTATAAAATTCCGATTTGAAGGAATAAAAACGAGTAAGGAATTTGTAAATCTATTTAATCCGCTATTACTGATTCATTTTTTTACATCAAATGAAAAATAAGCAGTTTCTTTTTTGTCTAAAGAATGAACTTTTGCACAAAAACAGAATTTTATCAATATGAAAAAGATTTTACTACTCACGATTGTTTGCCTAAGTTTCCAATTTGCCCAAGCCCAACGCCCTAGCGGTGGTAGAGGACAACAAGCAACTAAAGGAATTGGAAAGATTACAGGCCTTGTCCTTGATGAAACAACGGGGAAAGCCGTCGAGTTCTCAACGGTATCGCTCTACACTCAAGACTCTGATAAACTCATAGATGGTACTATCTCCGATGAAAATGGAAAATTTGTGCTTGCTGGACTCAAGGATAATGTGTATAAACTTGAAATCTCCTTCCTCGGCTACGAAAATCTGATTGTTGAAGATGTGGAGATGAAACGCGAAAAAAATATTTCACTCGGGAAAATCCGTCTTTCCACAGCCGCAGCCACGCTCGATGAAGTAGTGGTGAAGAGCGAACGCACGCTGATAGAAGAAAAGGTAGATAGAATGGTCTACAATGCAGAACAAGACGACCTTGCTAAAGGAGGCGATGCGGCAGATGTGCTACGAAAAGTACCGCTTTTGCAAGTAGACTTGGAAGGGAATGTCACCTTGCGCGGAACCTCTAATATCCAAGTACTTATCAACAATAAGCCTTCTACCATCATGGCAGATAATGTGGCAGATGCCCTGAAAATGATGCCTGCTGATATGATTAAAAAAGTAGAAGTCATTACTTCGCCCTCGGCAAAATATGATGCAGAAGGCTCAGGCGGCATCATCAATATTATCACAAAAAGAAATAATCTAGAAGGCTATTATCTCAATGTCAATACAGGCGTGGGCTTGCGTGGATCAAGCTTAGGGCTAAATGGAAGTTTGCGTAAGGGCAAATTTGGCATGACACTAGGAGGGCGTGGACGCGCGTTTTACAGCCCTTCGGAAAATACCCTGGAGCAATTTACGCTAGAGGATGGGATTGAAAACGTCAGTAGACAATTTGCAGAATCACAAAATAACGGTATTTTCGGACGCTATAATCTGGGACTAGACTATGACATTGACAATACTCAATTCCTTTCGGGCGGTGTGCGCTATGGGATTCGCTCCTTCTCGAATGACCAATTGCAAACTACCGAATTGTTCCGTGATAATGTTTTGAACAATACTTTTTTAAGAAATATTGATGGCACACGCGGCTCAAATAGTATAGATGCGAATTTAGATTATTTAAAAATTTTCAAAGAAGATCAGGAATGGAGCATTTCTTCGCTGTATAGTATTCGGGATGGAAACAATAATTTTATTTCTGATAATTTGACGGATGAAGAAGTCATTCTAAACAGCCTCAAAAACGACAATGATAACCGCAATCAAGAACTGACCTTACAGACCGATTTCCAAACACCGATTGGCGACAATCAAATGTTTGAAGTAGGTGGGAAAGGGATTTTCCGTAAAGTGGATAGCGACTTTTCGTACTTATTTGCAGAGACTGGAGGCGATTTTGTACTTGACCCGCGTCGCCCTGCGGGGACATTGGATTACGAGCAGAATGTATCGGCAGCTTACACTTCTTATACCTTTTCTACACCGAGCAAATATACCTTCAAAGTGGGCGCGCGCTACGAAAAAACCGCTATTAATGCCGTGCAAGATGGGGAAGACATTGAAATTCCTGATTATGACAATCTTGTGCCAAGTGTAAATATCTCTAAGCGATTGGCTAATTTTAGTACTATAAAGTTAGGCTATGGTCGCAGAATTCAACGTCCTGGTTTGCGCCAATTGAATCCGAATGTAGATGTATCGAACAATCAAGACATACAAGCAGGAAATCCGAATCTAGAACCCGAATTGACGGATAATTTTGAGTTGGGCTATAGTGGTATGGTGAATAAAACATATTTCAATATCTCGCTATTTACACGCTTCACCGACAATGCGATTAATCAAGTGCGCTATCCGCTAGGCGACGAATCAGGCGCAATTTTTACGACTTATGACAATATCGGAAAGGAGCAAGCTACGGGACTGAACATTTTCGCTAATGTCAATATCACCGAGAATTGGAGTATAAATGGTGGTGTGAATGCCAATTACGCCCAACTAGAAGGCCAGATAGTAGGCTTAAATGGGCAAACCGAGACGGCTGAGAATTCGGGGCTCAATTATGGTGGTCGCTTAATGACACAGATGAAACTTAATAATGGTTGGAGTATGCAAGCCTTTAGCTTTATGCGGGGCAGAAGGGTGCAACTGCAAGGCTGGCGTGGCGGCTATGGTATGTACGCGCTTGGCTTCAATAAAGACTTGAAAAATGAAAAGGGAAGCTTTGGAATTTCTGCCGAGAACTTTGCGGGTAGAGGCTGGAATATGCGTTCCGAAACCGTATCGCCCTTCTTTACGCAGACTACTGACCGCTTGTTTTTGAATAGAAGTATACGGGTTAATTTTTCTTACAAATTTGGTAAGATGGACTTCAAAGAAAGCCGTAAAAAGACGCGCTCCGTACGCAATGATGATGTCATGAGTGGTGGCGACGAAGGCGGTGGACAAGGTGGTAGTAGTATGAGTGGTGGTAGTGGTTCATCCTCGCGTGGTGGCGGTGGACGCTCGCGTTCTAGCAGTAAAAAGTCGTCTAAAAAAGCAGAGGATTCCACCAAGACTGCACCCAAAGGACAAGCCTTAGATTTCACAGGCAAATGGCAAGGCACAGCCCAAACACCACGCGGGGAGCGAACACAGACCTTCAACTTCAAAGTAGAAGGCGACAAAGTGACTGGAACAATAGAAACGCCTAGAGGCGAACGCGAAATTTCTAATGGAAAAATTCTGCCAGATGGTCAATTTGAATTTGAGGTGGATTTTGGACGATTTGTTATGAAGCAAAAGGGGACGATTATTTCGGAAGCAGAAATTCTATTGCAAAACGAACGGGGAGAAATGACGATTCGAGCGGTGGAGTAAGGATTTTTACTGCAAACTTGCCTGCTTTATTGGGGGAGGGCAAGTTTGCTAACTAGCATAAAAAAAGAAAAAGTGGCATATTGCTTTCAAAATAAAGAGCATGACAGCAGACTTAGAAGCTAGAAAATTAAGTATTATTGAGTATCTAACGGAGCTAGATAATGAAAGTATTATCCAGCAAATAGAGAACTTATTGAAGCCAAGTGTTGATTTTTGGGATGTGCTGAAACAAGGCGAAAAGGAAAGTATTCAAAGAGGAATATCTCAATTGAATGAGGGGGAGCGTGTGTCTTATGAAAAATACCTAAGTACAGGACAAAAGTTATTTTTTGTAGTATGGTCTTTGAATTTGAGACAATTTTCACTTAAAAAGCATAAATTCAACTGGAAATCACTTGATTTCAGACCCTTAAATTAGATTTTTAAAGTTTTGTCCTGTACACAGGAAAAATACTTAAAAGAAATATTTTAAATGTTAGTCGAAATAGAAAACCATCTAAAAAACTTAATGAGTGCCAAATATACTAATGCACAGTTTGACATTCATCATACCAACGGCCAAGTGTTGATGCAAGTTTTTAATCAGTCAGATGTTAAACTTTGGAATTTGCCAGTTGAATTAGATTTCTATAAAGATGGTGGCATAGTAATTGACCTTACCTTCAATAAACATAAGGACGATAACACTAAAAATTTCAAGCGATTTCAAACAGCACCTTTCTATGAAAAATTTATTCTTTTAGAAGAAGGCAAAACTGTCAAGTCTTACTTTCATACTATTCCTAATACTGTTTCTTTAACCCTATTGGCAGATACTTTGCTTAATATATTACAAACAGTTTATGATTTAAGAACAAAAAATGTGGATATGTTTTTTAGAGTTTTCTAAAATATGTTGTTTTTTGCCACAGTAACGAAAAGTAATTCCCCAACAAAACACAAGTAAAATCCTAAACATAAATCACTCGCCATATTTTATTTGGCAGTTTATTTATACAAAATCTAAATAAGATTTTCCGCTTTATGAAAAGTAGCTCCAAACTGCAATAGTTGCTAAAGCTTTCTATATTTGCGGAAATTTTTCACCCCTTATATTTTAACATTTTTTCGGCTCAATTTTGCCCAATAATGTTCGGTGAAAAAATACTTTGGTTTTTAATATTCATATCAGAATGAAAAACTTACATATTAAGCTTTCCTTCCTTTTCATTTCGTTGTGCGTAGCGAATAGCGCAATGGCACAAGGCGGTCTAATGGAAGGTTCGCAGTGGCTAACGCTCGTATTGCTCGGCGCGGCTGCATTTATTGCTTTTTTCTTCATAGTCCAAGTAGCGGATAATTTTTTAGCCATTGAAGCGAAAAGCAGTGGTATTGATACCGAGAAAAACAACTTTTCTGTTTTTCCACGTATGGGAGAGCTGTTTGGTCCAAGTGTTCCTGATTATACAGAAGGGAGCAAGGTAAAGGTATTGCGTCAAGGACATGACATTATATTAGCAGGTGCAGCTAGTGGTAGTGTGAAAGATGCAAATGTTCGCACATTTGCGGTGCAGCCGAAGAATTTCATTGGCATGTCCCCCATTCCAAAGGTAGTGGTAGAAGTGGGTGATAATGTGAAAGCAGGGGAAGTGTTATTCTACGATAAGAAAAAACCAGACATTAAATATGTATCGCCTGTAAGTGGTGAGGTGGCAGAAATTAAGCGTGCTGAAAAGCGTTCTATTGCTGAAATCATCATCATCGCAGATCAGAAGAATGAGTATGTAAAACTCTCAGAATTCAATTTGCTACACGGTACACGCGAAGAATTAGTAGATTATCTCCTTGCAACAGGTGGCTGGTCATTAATTCGCCAACGCCCGTATGATATTGTAGCTGACCCTACGATCACTCCACGCGATATTTTCATTAGTACCTTCGATACTGCTCCATTAGCTCCCGACTCAAATGTAGTGGTAGCAGGTAGAGGTGCGGCGTTTCAAAGAGGTATTGATGTACTCAATAGGTTGACGAGTGGCAAGGTATATTTGGGACTAAATGGAGGGGCAAAAGATGCACCTTCTAGCATTTTTACCAATGCTACTAATGCCGAAAAAGTATATTTCAAAGGCAAGCACCCAGCAGGTAATGTAGGCGTTCAAATCCACCATACTGCAGCTATCAATGCAGGGGATACGGTTTGGACATTGGGCGTACAGGAAGTAATCACGCTAGGTGCGATTTTTACAGAAGAACGTTTTAATGCAGAGCGCGTAGTGGCAATAGCAGGTGCAGAATTGCATGAACCACGCTATGTACGCACCTACGCAGGCGCAAACATGGGCGAGTTGGTAAAGGATAACTTATCTAACGACCACATTCGTCTAGTTTCAGGTGATGTGCTTTCAGGCAAGACAAAGGAGTCAAATCAGTTCCTGAACTATTATGACGATCAAGTGACTGTTTTGGCAGAAGGCGATGAATACGAAATGTTCGGTTGGTTGTTACCACTAAAAGCGCGTCCAAGTGTATCGCGTACCTTCCCGAATTTCTTGTTCCCAGACCAAGAGTTTGAGGTGGACACCAATACGCATGGCGAAAAGCGTGCTTTCGTAATGTCAAGCGACTATGAGCGTGTAATGCCTATGGACGTACACGTGCAGCCACTCATGAAGTCTATACTAGTGAATGATCTTGAGCGTATGGAAGGCTTAGGCTTATACGAATTGAGCGAAGAAGATGTCGCACTCTGCGAATTTGTGTGTACATCAAAAATGCCATTACAAAAAATATTGCGCGAAGGCTTAAATACTATGCGCGAGCAAGGATAAAAAAGAGTGAGTCTTTAGCGGATTGGTCTTTAGTCTTTGGCTCTTCTAAAGACTAAAGACTAATAACTAAAGACCAAAACATAAAACATGAATCCACTATTAAAATTATTCAAGAAGTTTGAGCCTAGCAAGGACAATAAGTTGGCACATACAGCTTATGATGCTTTCTTTACCTTTGCTTTCGCTCCGAATGAAACAACACACGGCGGCACGCACATCAAAGACGGAATGGATTTGAAGCGTCTGATGGTGCATGTAGTGATTGGTCTGCAGTTGTGTTATTTATTTGGCACTTGGAATATAGGACATCAACATTTTTTAGCACTTGGAGAACATACAGGATTATTGGATGCAATGCATCTAAAAATCTTTTATGGTTTGATGAAATTGCTGCCACTTTTCATAGTTTCCAATGTAATTGGACTAGGAATTGAATTTTGGTATGCTGCCAAGCGCGGACACTCCGTAGAGGAAGGCTACTTAGTAACGGGTGCCTTGATTCCATTGATTATGCCGCCAGATTTGCCACTTTGGATTCTTGCAGTAGCGATTGCGTTTGCAGTAATCATCGGTAAGGAAGCCTTCGGTGGTACAGGCATGAATATTTGGAACATTGCCTTACTGACACGTGTATTCATTTTCTTTGCCTATCCAACCACCATTTCAGGAGATGAAGTGTGGATTTCAGGTATTGAGAAGATAGATGCAAGCTACTTCGGTACAGAATATGGCTTTATGTATGGTCTCGCCGATGGTCTCTTTGGGCTGCTCGGACTCTCCACCTTCGGGGCAGGAGGTGCGCCCGTGATAGATGCCTATACAGGTGCAACGCCACTAGCTTTAGCCTATCAAGGCGGCTGGGAAGCGGTAACAGCGCAATATTCTGTAGGCGATATGATTTGGGGAACAATTCCTGGTTCTATCGGTGAAACATCTAAGGTGTTCGTCGTGTTAGGTATGATTTTCTTAATGGTTACGCGCGTAGCAGATTGGCGCATCATTGTATCGCTTATCTTAGGTGCTGCTACAATGGGTATGATTTTGAATGCTTGGGGTGCAACACCATTTATGGATGTTCCCTGGTATCATCACTTCACGATAGGTAGTTTGTTATTTGCCGCAGCATTTATGGCTACTGATCCTGTGACCGCTTCAGCAACAGGCACAGGAAAGTGGGTGTATGGTTTTATGATTGGTATGTTAGGTATCATTATTCGGGTGATGAATCCAGCCTATCCAGAAGGATGGATGTTGGCAATTCTATTTATGAATATGTTTGCACCACTCATTGACCACTATGTATTAGAAGCAAACGTAAGTCGTCGTGCGCGTCGCGCGGCTGCGAAAGCATAATTCTTAAAAGTATTAAGTATTAGGTATTAAGTATTAGGTACTATTTACAGTACTCAAAAATTGCCGAAGGCAAAATACTTAATACCTGATACCTGATACCTAATACAAATAAAAATGGATAGCACTAATAAAATAGTAATTTTCATCCTTGCCATAACAGTTTCTGTAGCATTTTTGCTAACAGCTTTACGTGAGGTAACGCTGAGTACAGCTTTACAAAACGAAGATGTATTTAATAAGCGTGCCATTCTTTCTGCTTTAGGAGAAAACTTGGATAAGTCACCAGACGATATGAGTGACGAAGAGGTGCTTGGCATCTTTAGTGATAAGATGGAGCAGGTGGTACTAGATATGGATGGCAACATCCTAGAAGGCGAAAAGGCGGAGAAGATTGATATGGCAAAGGAAAAGAAAAAGCCAGAAGCTGATCGTAAATTGCCTTTGTATGTTTATAATGCAGGCGGTAAGAAATTTTTCATTGTAAGTGTACGTGGTAATGGACTTTGGGATGAAATATGGGGAACTATTGCCCTAGAATCAGACTTAAACACGATTGCTGGTACATCTTTCGACCATAAGGGGGAAACCCCTGGTCTTGGTGCAGAAATCAAGGATAATCCAACTTTCCCTGCTCGATTTAAAGGCACGAAAATATTCAATGGTGACGGAGAATACGTAGGTATCACCGTACGTAAGCAAGGTAAGCGCAATGAGCATGAAGTAGATGGCATTACAGGCGCAACCGTAACGGCAGATGGCGTTACAGAAATGCTAGTACGTGGCATAAAATACTACTTGCCTTATTTGGAGAAGCTAGAGAAAGATAAGGAAGTTTTAGGATTGAAATAATTTTAAACCATATAAGACACACATAAGAATTTCCTTATATGGACTTATATGCCTTATGTGGTTCAAAAAATAAATATCATGGCAGATACTGCTGTTCAGGAAAAAAAAGTAGTTGTTCAGGAAAGCGAACCTTTATTTGGTAAAAAGGAACGCAAGCTGCTTTCTGACCCATTAAACGATAACAACCCGATTACCGTACAGGTATTAGGGATTTGCTCTGCATTGGCAGTAACATCGCTCGTTGCACCTTCTGTGGTGATGGCAGTTGCAGTGGTTTTTGTGTGTGGTGCAGCAAGTTTTTTCACTTCACTCATTCGTAATCAAATACCGAAGTCAGTACGTCTGATTGCACAATTGATTATTATTGCTGCTTTGGTAACAGTAGTGGAGCTGACATTGAAATACTTGAACTATCCTATCTATAAGCAACTTTCCGTTTACATCGGTCTTATCATCACCAACTGTATCGTGATGGGACGCTTGGAAGCCTTTGCAATGGCGAACAAACCTTGGCGCGCCTTGATTGATGGCATCGGTAATGGTATTGGCTATGGTGTTATCTTGATTGCTGTGGCAATTGTACGCGAGTTGTTTGGTAAAGGAACGCTATTGGGCTTCGGTATCATCGGACCATCAACGGCACAAACACCTTACCTCATTGATACCGCTTCGGATGGTATCACAGGAACGCTATTCGGTTGGTACACCAATAATAATTTAATGGTACTTCCTGCCGCTGCGATGTTCATCATCGGCGTAATGATTTGGATACAACGTTCTTACAACCGTAAGTTGATTGATATATCTTAAAGAAGTATTA
>JAHDCQ010000041.1:0-22315 GCA_020629845.1 Saprospiraceae bacterium
CTAAGTAAGTGAATTGACAATTGACAATGATTTTATATTTGATTGTCAATTGTTTATAATTTAAGTTTCGATAACTTAATTATGTCCGAACACTTAATGGTGGATTAATAAGTGTATATTTATTAATCTGCCATTACTAATAATATGTTCGCCAAATTGAAAATGGAGAATTAAAAATTGAAAATTAGCAAAAGGATTACTTTGTAAAATGATTGCTAATAATGAATTACACATTTGGTGTTTCAATAATTTTCAATTATCCATTTTTAATTTTCAATTTGGCGAAGACATTGTACTAAGTAAGCATTTCCAAATACACAAAAGTAGAATTATTTAGCGAATTTTCGCAATTTACAAATTCAACACGATGAAACGTATCCTAATAGATATGGACGAGGTGATGGCAGATGTATACGAAAAACTTATTGACTGCTATACAGAGGAGTTTGCTTATCGTCCTTTGCCAGAAGCCTATCAAGGGAAAAAAATATATGATTTACCCAATGCCCACCATATTCGTAATCGGCTGCATGAGGTAGGCTTTTTTTCGGATGTAGCTGTCATGGAGAATTGCCGAATGGTCATCGAGCGGTTACAGGAAAACTATGAAGTTTTTGTAGTGACAGCGACACAAGAGTTTCGCAATTCTTTAGCAGATAAACATACTTGGTTAGAAACAAATTTTCCTTCTATCTCGTGGCGCAACTATGTCATGTGTGGTGATAAAAGTGTAGTAACAGGGGACTATATGATTGATGACAAAGTGAGTAATTTAAAAAAATTTAATGGTACGGGTTTGTTGTTCACCTCCCCACATAATGTGTACGATGAAGGCTATACTCGTGTTAATAATTGGCTAGAAGTAGCTGCTTTTTTTGAACAAGCGTGATGCATTAGTGTTTATCGAATCCGAACTTATGCAAAGTCAAATTATCAGCAAAAGCATTTTAATGCGTTTGCTCTAATGTGCATACTTTTTTAGCTTACTTTGTCCTGAATTTTGTAAGGTTTGTGACAAAAAAACAGCTAAGATTGTACTTTTGCAGAAAAACATGTAGTTTTGAATATATTTTTGTCATTCTTATATATTAAACACACATTATAACTAGCTTAATAACACCCCAGTATTTTATTTTTATTGTTACATACTGATTTTTTTAGAAAAAGGCATTGATAACTGTATTTCTTTGCACATGCGTAAGCTATGTGTAAGCATTTGTCAAATCAACGCATGAATTATGAGAAGTTACTGGTTGCTAGTAATGTGTTGTCTATTTTCCGTAATTTTAGCTGCACAACAAAGCATAGAGTCTATTTTTCGTAACTCCAATAACTACGAAGAGATAGTGGCTCAGGCAGAGCAATATTTTCAGAAAAAACATCCTAGTATTTCATTGAACAAACTTGCCGAAGGCGAAGGTCGAGATGGTAAGTATGTGAAGTTCATGCGCTGGAAGCAATTCTGGAAAGATAGACTAAATTCTGATGGCACGTTGGGCGATATTACAGCCCACCGCTTAACACAAGCAAAGCGGAATACTCATCTTGAGAAGAACTCCAATCCATATACCAATATAGCTTGGTCAAATATTTCCTACAATGATTATATCACTAGCCAAATTGGGTTAGGACGCACCACTTCTATCGCTTTTCATCCTACTGATCCTGATATATTCTATGTGGGTGCGGCGATTGGAGGTGTATGGCGTACTACAAATGGAGGACAGAGCTATACAGCAGTAGGAGACAACTTACCTTTTATGGCTGTAAGCAGTCTAGTAGTCGCTCAAAATAACCCGAATACCATATATGCTGCTATTAGCGATCATGTGTGGTATGGCCCTCAGGGTATTGGCATATACAAATCCACTAATGCAGGTGCAACTTGGAGTCCTACAGCACTAAGTTTTGATTTTGAGGATGATATCCGCATTTATTGGATGATTGCAGATGAAAACAACCCTAACAGAATGTTTGTCGCTACTGCGGATGGGCTTTATCGAACAGACGATGGTTTTAGCACGGTTATAAAGTTAAATTCTTACAACTGTTTTGATGTAAAAATCAAACCTGGTGATTCCAACACTATATATTTAGGTACGAACTACGGTCAGTTCTATAAAAGTACGAACGGAGGCTTTACCTTTACATTAGTTAATTCTTTCCTACCCACTAGTGTCTATATTGCGCTTACGCCTGTCAATCCTGACAAAGTATATCTGAGAAATGGAACTACTTTACATAAATCTTTTGATAGTGGAGCAACTTTTCCGCAATCGAGCGGTATGATAGAGGGCAATGAAATGATTGTTTTTGCCCCTAATAGTGAAGATATTTTACTCACGGGCAATGTTGAAACACATCGTACAAACAATAGTGGTAGTTTCTTTTATACCACTAGCGATTGGCTAGGTAATGGTTTGCCACAAGTACATGTAGATCAGCGCAATATTTTCACCAATCCACTACAAAGTGACTATGCTTACTACTGCAATGACGGTGGTGTGTATCGGTATAGTATAAGTACAGGTGCATTCGAAAATCTATCGGATGGTTTGATGATAACGCAGTTCTATGATATTGCTGTAGCACAAACGGATGTAGATGTGATAAGTGCGGGCTCTCAGGATAATGGCAATGTGTATAGAAACTCTTTTGGTGTGTGGGATGACTATGCGCCTACTGGTGATGGTATGATACAAGCCGTAGATCCTACCAATGCAGACCTTCGCTATTGGGAATACCAAAATGGTAGCCTTTATCGCTGGAATGGCAGCTATAGCTGGAATATTTCACCTCCAGGTAAAGGCGGTACAGGTGCGTGGGAAACTCCTTTTCGACTCGATCCGAATAATCCAAGTAGAATTATAGCTGGATACAATAGCGTCTATGAGTCCTTAAATAGGGGAACTTCTTGGAGTACAATCAGTGAGGTATTGGATGGTGGAAATATTGAACATATTGCCATTGCTACTACCAATTCCAACCGCGTTTATGCAGTACGTGGTGCAACGCTTTATGTAAAAGATGTTGCCAATTATGTTTGGACACCACGGTCTATGCCCGCACGTATTTCGGATATAGAAGTTGCGCCCGATGATATGAATACGATTTATGTAAGTGTGCCTGGCTTTAGTGACGGTACAAAAGTATTGAAATCTACAGACGCAGGTGCGACTTGGGAGAATATTAGTGGCACTTTACCTAATATTTCCATCGGTGCAATTGAAATTTATAAAGATAAATCTGGAGGACTCTTTATAGGCACCGACGCAGGCGTATATTATCGTGATGATGAACTGTCGGATTGGTTAGAATATGGTCAATTGCCACATACGCGTGTAGAAGATATTGAAATTCAATACTCTGCCCAATTAGTACGTGCAGCTACTCACGGTAGAGGGGTGTTGGAAGCTCCTATTAGCTTAGTAGCTTGTCATGCGCTCAGTAGTGATTCAGATAATGATGGTATATGTGACCCTGCTGACTTTTGCCCTGGCTTTGATGACACCTTAATTGGTACAGCCTGCGACGATAATGACCCTTATTCCACAGGTGAAAGCTATACAAGCAATTGTGCCTGTGAAGGTGGAGCATCTAATCTTAGTTATTGTAATGCACAAGGAATATCCACCACAGGCGCAGATTGGATTGATCGGGTCTTGCTCAATACCATTGATTATTCTTCTTTACAAACAAACTATAGCGACTTTAGAAGTCAATATACCTATCTAGAGCGTGGAGGAACCTACAACTTGAAAGTTTCCTTAAATTATGCATTCGATCAAGATGTGATGTATACTTGGATTGATTGGGATAGAAGTGGCACCTTCGAGGAAAGTGAACGCATCACTATGTCGGACTTCGATATTTTCAATGATAGTCAAGCGACATTTACCGTACCCAATACCGCTCAATTGGGAGCAACTACGATGCGCGTTCGCAATATTTATGCCACTACCCCCACACCTGACCCTTGTACTAACTATTTAGGAGAGGTAGAGGATTATACCATTTTTGTAACTTGCCCTAGCACAGAGCCCAATTGTACGGATGCCCTATTGATAAGTCCGAAGCTCTTCCTTTTTGGCGCGTATGCAGGTAGTAGTAATATGCAAACCACCCTCAATGACGCTAACTTGATTGACCTACAACAACCCTACACAGACGTATATACAGGCACAGAAAGTGTAAGTATCATCCCTGCTGATGTAGTAGATTGGGTATTGGTGGAACTGCGAAGTACTGCAAGCACCGTAGTGGCTAGGCGTGCAGCTTTCCTAAAAAGAGACGGAAGTGTGGTAGATTTGGATGGTGTTTCGCCTGTTGCATTTAAAGATATAGCAAGTGGTAACTACTTTGTTGCAATTCGCCATCGGAATCATTTGGGTGTAATGACGGATTCGGCTATTCCGTTGAATTAGATTGCTCTATTCTCTCAATAGCCGCTACCCAACCTTCAGGCATCGGTACTTTTTTTAAAGTAGCATAGCTATAAGGAATAATACTTTGCTTAGAAATAGCGGCAATGCGCTGATGACGTTTTGAGAAAATAGCCGCCTCCATCATAAAGCGATCTTCTAAAATTTCAATCGTCCGAATACCCACAACAGCCGTATCAGGAAAAGTCATAGGGAAAATATATTTACAATCCTGCCAGCCTAGTATCGGACCTGCTTCCTTAGATTCAAAACTCGTATCCATCCCCATTTGCCCGAAATAATAGATTCTTGCTGATTCTCCCCAGTTCAAATACACCAAATTATTGACATGTTTGGCAGCGTCCATATCGCCCCAATGCACGGGGTATTCTTGTATAATGTTGTAATCTTCTAGTCTGACTTTCATCTATTTATTATTGTCTGCGCAAAGGTAAGAAATTGGCGATTAAGATATGAAAAGTGTTAAAGTATTAGTATTTGAACAATTTTTCTAAAAAAGTTAAACCCAAAGGAAAAAATCGAAAGCAGCACTTGTCTAAATAAAAAAACACACAAGACAAAAACTACTTTTTACATGAAACTACATATTTATCTGTTAATAGCATGCTGCGTGCTGTGGTGCAGTCATCTTGCTGCACAAAATCCCACACTAAACTGCCCCAATACCGACCCAACTATTACCTCTTGGGTTATTAGCGATGGCGTAACTACTACACGTTACTATGATGATATAGCTGATGAAACAAGTTGCAATCCAACTATTGTGAATTCTGGTATAGAGGCAAATGTACAAGCGGTCTACTACGATATGGATTATGTTTGGGTAGAAGCTACAGGTTGTCCCGATTATCTATGTGGTCCGTTCAATGGTGACGGAAACCCCAGCTTTCCAAGCAATCAGAATCGTATCATAGTTATTCCTAGAACGCCTACTCCTAATCCTGGCAGTTCTGCAAATAGCTATAACAATCTAGGCGCAATGGGCTATCTTATCAATGGTGTAGCTATCTTCAATGCAGGCGATGGGATGTCCTACAACAATCAAGGAGTGTGGAATAGAAATGCGATTGTGATGGAAAATGAAGGCTTCGGCTGCGACCGTTCGCACCCAGCAATGGGAAATTTGCATAATCACCAAATTCCGATGGGCTTCAATTATTCTGTTGCAGGTACACAAAGTGATATTTGCGATTGTTTCCCTTCCGATGGACTTTTTACAGCAGCCCCTGCACAGCACTCTCCATTGATTGGTTTTGCAGCAGATGGCTACCCAATTTATGGACCATATGCTTATGCAAACGTAGATGGTACAGGAGGTATCGCACTCATGACACCAAGCTACCAAGTACGTAATATCACAGCACGTACGCACTATGCAGATGGCACAAATGTAACAGATGGCCCAGCGATTAGTGCTGCTTGGCCGTTGGGCGCATTCTATGAAGATTACGAATTTATAGCTAATTCAGGCACTTTAGATTATTATAACGGTCGCTTTGCTATTACACCTGAATATCCTTGCGGCACCTATGCTTACTATACCACTATGGAAGCAAATGGTAATGCTCTTTTTCCATATGTGGTTGGGTTGGAATTTTATGGTGAAGTGTTGAATTGCGATGGTGGCACAGGTGGTGGTGGTCCACCAGTAGTAGATTGCGATGCATTTCCCCCACCTCCAGCAGGCGCGCCTTGCTGTGGCGATGGCATTTGTAATGGTTCAGAAGATGCTACCACTTGCCCTGATGATTGTGGTGGCGTTGGCGGAGTGGATTGTACACCTTCAGCTACGGCCACGCTCTACGCACAAAGCGGTAATACACCAACTTGTACCTCTACAGTAAGCGCAGGCGATGGCTTGGCATTGAGCTGCGATACTGGTACCGCAACTCTCACGGGTTCTGGAAGACCAGATACTGGTGTGACTGGTGGAAGAACATTTGAGTGGTGTACCTATGATGGCAATATTATATCGGGCGGTACCACACTAAATGCCGTAGTAGATGCCCCGGGTACATATGTGCTATACATAACGAATACAAATGGTTATTCAGCTTGGGATATAGTAGAAGTACGAGAAGCATGTAGCATCGCACTTAGTGTGAAAGTGATACTACAAGGCGCATATGATTCAGGTTCTGGAATGATGGATACCAATTTACGTACCGCTAATTTATTGCCTAATACTGACCCTTATAGTGCTACGGAAACAGCTACTAATAGCATGTTGTATTCAGGTACAGCTGGAGATATGATAGTAGATTGGGTGCTCTTGGAATTACGTGATACTACTAATCCTGCTGTGGTGGCAGCATCTCAACCTGCGCTGCTACAAGCAGATGGCGATATTATTAGTGCAAATGGCAAATTGGTAGTAGATATGGTTGCTCCAGCAGCAGGAGATTATCACATAGTCGTGCGGCATCGTAATCATTTAGGCGTGATGTCTAATAACACTATAACGATTAACTAATTTTTGACTGCCTGACTTTTTATAAGAGCTTGTTTGGAATTTTTCTTCCTGAAAATTCCAAACAAGCTCTAAGTAATGGCTACTTTCTGGATGGAAGGTAGCTATTTTCTATTAGGTATAGAAACTATAAAAGATAAATAGCTTCCTGTAACATTTCTAAGGCTTCCCCGTTTACTAATTCATTCTGCTCATTGAAGGTGATTTCATTTTGATAAAGAGCCAATTGTGCAACTACATGAGCATTTAGGGCTTGCAACGACCATAATAAACTCTGCATCGCTTTTTCGCCGCGCGGTGCATGAGGAGTAAACGTCATTGGCAATACTTTCTTGCCAAACAGTTCACCTGAAGTTGTTATCCACTCTAGCGCGTTTTTCAATAAAGCTGGTACATTGTGCAAGTATTCGGGCGTACAAATCACTACGGCATCGGCAGTAGCGAGTGCTGTTTTCCAATTACTTACTGCGGGTAGATTCGATTGTTTTTCTATATCCGCGTGGAATAAAGGGAGATTTTGTAGGTTTTGATAACGATAAATTTTATATTCAGGAAAAAGCATAGGAAGCGCGTCCAATAATTTGGCATTGGATGAATCATTTCTTGCTGAACCACTAATAGTCAATATTTTCATCTTTTACTATTTTAATGTTTTGATTATCAGCTTTTAATAGATTTAAAGATGTTATAAATAATAGATAAGCTGCCGTAATTTAGAAATTTTGTCAATTAAGTTCTAAAACATTAGTCTTATCTTCGTGCTGTCAAATTAGACGCTATGAAGGAAACAATTAAAAGCTGGATAAAAAAACTACCCATCGCTTTCACTAAAAACCAAAAGTACGATCAGTTGACTACGAAAGTTATTCGGACAGTATGCCAGCCTACCTCCAATTGTATTGATGTTGGATGTCATAAAGGAGAAGTACTACAAACCATTCTGAAGGCTGCGCCTGATGGCCAGCATTATTGCTTCGAACCCATCCCAGCATTTTATGAGCAATTGACTCAAAATTTTCCTTCCAATTGTCATTTTTATCAAATTGGCTTAAGCAATCAGACAGGTACTACTAGTTTCAATTATGTAGTATCCAACCCAGCTTATAGTGGCTTTGAGCAACGCGAATATGCCCGCGATAATGAAGAAATTGTACCTATTGAAGTACAAACGGAGCGTTTAGATAATATCATACCAAATGATGTCTGGATTGATTTCATAAAGATAGATGTGGAAGGCGCGGAGTTAGAAGTATTGCAAGGTGCAGAAGCAACCATCCGACGCTGCCAGCCTGTGCTGGTGTTTGAGCATGGCAAAGGGGCCGCTGATTATTATGGTACAACCCCCGAAGAGGTCTTTGATTTTATGACAGCCTGTGGCTTGAAAATCATGTTATTAGAAGAATTTTTTGCTTCCAAAAGACCCTTTACCAAAGCACAATTCATCGAACAATTTGAACGGCATTTGAACTACTATTTCATCGCTTGTCCTTGATGGTACGCACACTATGGCAGCAGCATTACTACTAAAAGGCATTTTTTTAGGTGTAAGCCTAAGTATTTTAGTCGGCCCGATACTCATTGCCATTGTGCAGACGAGTTTGGAACAAGGGCGAGTGGCAGGTTTAGTAGTCGGTTCAGGTATTTGGGTAAGCGATGTACTATTCATAGCAGCCGTTTATTTAGGCATTTCTACTATCCAAAAAATTACCGCTTGGGAAGGCTTTGAACTCACAATGGGCATTGCTGGCGGCATTATATTAGTGCTATTTGGCTTGGCTATGCTCCTTTCTAAGCCACCTGCTATGGAAGCATGGAAGCAAGGCGCACTCCAATACGATGCCTACTGGAAACTTTGGCTCAAAGGTTTTCTGATCAATACCATCAATCCTTTTACCTTTTTCTTCTGGATTTCCATTACCAGCACGATTGTGGTAGAGGATAGTCTTTCGCCTAGCTATGCAATGCTGTTTTATGGAGGCTTGCTTGGCACTATTATTGCTACAGATTCTATAAAAGCCCTCTTTGCCGATTGGATTCGCTCTCGGATGAAACCTAATTCTATTCTTTGGATGCGGCGCATAGCTGGAGCTGCTTTAATTTTGTTTGGGATTGTATTGGTTATTCGTGTACTTTAGTAAACCACCTAGAATCCACAATAACACCTTTAGTAAGTGAATTGACAATTTAAAATTGACAATTGACAATGATTTTATATTTGATTGTCCATTGGTAATTATTTAGAGCAGAGAAGAGAGACCATTCGCTTCGTTCATTGAGAGAAGAGAGATGAGATGGTATACCAAAGAATAAGGTTCTCAGACAAATCCCGTGACGAAGCCGAAGAAAAAGTAAGCACAACACTACTTTTCGGGCGTTTTTGTGCTTTCTTTTTCTTCGTCCACGGAATTTGTCTGAGAACGAAGAATAATAGAGAATGAATAAAAAAATACTTGTTCCTCTCTGTTCTCTCAGTCCAAAGGACGGTCTCTGCTCTCTCCTCTAAATAGTTACGTCCATTGTTTATAGTTTAAGCTTCGCTAACATGAAAAAACGCAACATTCTACTACTATCGCTTTTTTGTTGTTTCCTATTCACTCAGTGCACCACTTATGATGTCATTATCAAAAATGGACAGGTATATGATGGCTCATTAGAAAAACCGAAAAATTTAGAAATAGCCATAAAAGGCGATGAAATTGCCAAGCTACAGCCTAAAATTAAAGCAAGAGCCAAGCGAATAATTGACGCTACAAATTTAGCAGTGACACCGGGCTTCATAGATGTACATACGCACCTAGAACCTTTAAGCTTAATGCCCGATGCAGAAAGCCACATCCGACAAGGCATAACGACGGCTTTGGGTGGCCCAGATGGTAGTTCGCCGATTAGCATTGGCAATTATCTGGATACCTTGCAAGCAATGGGTATTGGCTTGAATGTAGCCTATTTGATTGGGCATAATTCTGTACGAAACCATGTGATGGGTTTGGTAGATCGCACGCCAAATGCTGCGGAATTGGATAGCATGAAGATGTATATCGCGGCAGCGATGCAAGATGGTGCTTATGGGATGTCCACAGGACTGAAATACTTGCCTGGCGCATATACAGAATTGGCAGAAATAGTAGCATTAGCAAGGGTAGCCTCGGAAAGTGGAGGAATCTATACTTCACATCTTCGAGAGGAAGGTTTGGGTTTATTGGAGGCAGT
Organism: Saprospiraceae bacterium; assembly: GCA_020629845.1. Taxonomy (GTDB): domain Bacteria; phylum Bacteroidota; class Bacteroidia; order Chitinophagales; family Saprospiraceae; genus JAAUTG01. The sequence continues at coordinate 10,123 of JAHDCQ010000041.1, forward strand.
AGAAGAAGCCATTACAATTTCAGAACAAGCCGATATTCGGGTAGTTTTGACACACCATAAAGCAATGGGCAAACCCATGTGGGGTGCAAGCACAAAAACCCTAAAAATGGTGGATGATGCTCGCGCACGTGGACTGGATATTCGCATAGACCAATATCCTTACACAGCAAGTCAGACGGGCATTAGTGTGCTTATTCCTGCTTGGTCAATGGAAGGCGGACGCTATGAAGCTTTTGCGAAACGCTGTGAAGACCCGATTCTGCGCGACAGTATTAAACAGGGCATTATTTATACCTTACTCAATGATAGAGGCGGCGAAGATATTAGTCGCGTACAGTTTGCAGGCTTCAATTGGAAACCCGAATTGGAAGGAAAAACCCTAGAAGATTGGGCAATACAAGAAGGCTTAGCACCCACCGTAGAAAATGGTGCCAACCTAGTGATTGAAGCCCAACTTCATCGAGGTGCAAGGTGTATTTTTCATGTGATGGATGAGGCAGATGTGCGCAGAATTATGCAACACCCTCAAACCATGATTGCTTCTGATGGCAAACTTAATGCCTTGGGCAAAGGACATCCGCACCCTAGAGCGTATGGCAGTTTTCCACGTGTACTTGGACATTATGTACGGGAGGAAAAAGTACTTTCTTTGGAACAAGCGATCCATAAAATGACAGCTTTACCAGCGAGTTGTTTGGAACTTCCAGATCGTGGGCAACTCAAGCTTGGCTATAAGGCAGATATCACTATTTTCAATCCTGAAACGGTTAAGGATATGGCGACTTTTACAGAGCCACATCAATACCCTGTTGGTATTGAGTATGTACTAGTAAATGGTAAAGTGACCGTTGATGAAGGCGAGTTTACTTTTGTAAAATCAGGTCAGGTATTGAAAAAAAATACTCCAAGATGATCAAACGTACGTACTCAATGAGTGAATGAGTGAATGAGTGAATGAGTGAATAATTATAGACTCCATTTGCTCATTCAGGCATTTTACAACCAAACTCGGAACTTTCTTTGAATAAACTTTGTATCTACCATATCACCCCAATAAACCCTCCAAAACCAAGCATTAAAGTATGAGACAATTTGCTATATCCGACATTCATGGCTGTGCCACTACATTCAAGGCACTTTTACGACAAATCGAATTTTCCATAGCCGACGAACTCTATCTGCTCGGTGATTTTGTGGATAGAGGGGCTGACTCTAAGGATGTTTTTGACCATATTTTTGAGCTACAAGATAGTGGACATACGGTGCATTGCTTGCGCGGAAATCACGAAGCGATGATGCTTGATAGCAATATAAGTATGGACAAACACCTCATGTGGCTACGCAATGGTGGACGAGAAACCCTCGACAGTTTTGGTGCAGACAACTTAGCTGCCATACCAAGACGCTATCTCAACTTCATCAACGCGATGCCCTACTATTTGGAAGTGGGCAACTACCTCTTGGTACATGCAGGCTTCAATTTTTCTATTCCTGTGGAGGACATTTTTACAGCGAAGGATAGTATGCTCTGGATTCGGAACTGGTATCGAGATATTAACAAAACTTGGCTAGGAGAGCGCATCATTGTGCATGGACACACCCCGACCATCCAGTCCGATATTAAAATGCGCGCTAAAAAACTAGCCATCTTACCCGCTTTGGATATAGATGCTGGCTGTGTATATGCTCACTATGGACGAGGACTGGGCAATCTTTGTGCGTTTGAACTAAATACTCAACAACTCTATTTTCAAGAAAATACAGAACTGTAAAATAAAAGCAAAATAATTGTACATTTTTTAGAATTAAATTTTACATTTTTAATTAAAACAAAATTTAATACCTAAATCAAACTATTATTAAAAGTCTTATCACAAACTAAAACATGAGATAAGACTTTTTTTTTACACACTATTTGGCATTCACTTTACACACTTCTAACAGCAACTTAATTGCTTGATTTCAGTATAATTATACTAGGTAGTGTGGAAAATTTGAAAAACTTTTCCAAAAAAAACTAACATCGATTTTTAGAGTTTTCCACACTTTTCCACATCTTTTCCACATGTGTGGAAAACATAATAATTTCGCTAATACTCGCATTATATTGATTAAAGTCGTACTTTTGAAGTCCCAGTAGGATATTTCACAAAATATAAGGTGGGTTTGCCTAGCAAGCCTAGGCACTTTTTTATTGTACTTATGTTACCTACATTTGTGCGGCTACGTGCTTGTGTAGTAATGTCTAAGGAATGCGAGATAAATAAAGATACCTTCAAGATGGTAAGGTTACTTTTTTCACATTCCTAAGCTGGCGAAGCCAGTACCATAATTATTTAATGATAGAATGTGATAATGATGCAAATACTGTAGCATTATCGCATTACCTCATTATCGCATTCAAAATTGGTCATTCAAAATTTCAAGTTTTGCCAATTTTGTGCAAGAGTTGAGTACTTAAATACTAAAGTACGCTCTATTATTTAAGTAGAATTATGTCAGATAGACCATTATCATCCGCGCCCAATCGAAATCTTCGCAGCATTAAGCGCAACGAAGACTTGGGTGAGTATGTATTTGGGAAAGTGCCGCCACAGGCGGTAAGTTTAGAGGAAGCCGTATTGGGGGCTATCATGTTGGATAAGGATGCCTTGCCGATAGTATTGGATGTGCTGCAAGCAGAAAGCTTCTACAAAGAAGCACATCAGCATACCTATCGGGCAATGTTGGGCCTATTTGAACAGACACAACCCATTGACCTCCTGACTGTAACCGAAGCCTTGCGAAAAGCAGGTACTTTAGAGTCCGTTGGCGGCGCGTACTATCTAGTGGAATTGACCAATCGCGTAGCTTCCGCAGCGAATATTGAGTACCATGCGCGTATCATCGCACAAAAGCATATTCAGCGCGAACTGATTCGTACCTCTACACAAGTCATCAAAAATGCCTACGAAGATACTACAGATGTATTTGACTTGCTCGACCAAGCAGAGCAGGGCTTATTCGATATTACTCAAAACAACCTAAGTCGCTCCTACGAGAGCATGAGTTCGCTATCGAGCAAGGTATTGAAACAACTCGAAGCCCTAAAGGATAAAAAAGACGGACTCACAGGTGTACCAACAGGCTTCACCGATATAGATCGTATGACATCAGGCTTGCAGAAGTCGGATTTGATTATTCTAGCAGCGCGCCCTGGTATGGGTAAAACCGCCCTTACGCTTTCTTTAGCAAAGAATGCAGCAGGGATTTTTGATAAAGGGGTAGCGGTTTTCTCTTTGGAGATGTCGAATGTGCAATTGGTACAGCGACTGATTTCGATGGAGGCAGAAATTTCGGGGCAGAAGCTGCGAAATGGACGCTTGGAAGACTACGAATGGCAACAACTCCAAAGCGCGATAGAGCGCATGAGCGAATTGCCTATTTTTATAGATGATACGCCAGGCATCAATATTTTTGAGCTACGCGCCAAGTGTCGCCGCTTGAAAATGCAGCACGATATTCAGTTAGTCATTATTGACTATTTGCAACTGATGAGTGGTGGCTCTAGCAACCAAAAAGGCAATCGAGAGCAGGAGGTAAGTGCGATTTCGCGCTCTTTGAAAGGCTTAGCGAAGGAGTTGAATGTCCCTGTAATTGCCTTGTCGCAGTTGAGTCGTGCAGTAGAAATGCGAGGCGGTACGAAGCGTCCGCAGTTGTCAGATTTGCGGGAATCGGGTTCTATTGAGCAAGATGCCGATATGGTAGCCTTCATTTATCGTCCTGAATATTACCAAATCATGGAAGATGAAGAAGGGCAATCCTTGAAAGGTATCGCGGAGGTGATTTTTGCAAAGAATCGTCATGGTGCGACGGAGACCATTAAGCTGAAATTCCAAGGGGAATTCGCTCGATTCTCGGATTTAGACGATTTTTCCATTGATGATTTTGGTACGCCTGCTGCACCATTCCCCGAAAATAATATCATCACGCGCTCCTCGAAGATGAATAGCGATGAGGATATACCCTTTTAATTTTGAATGAGTGAATCATTTTAATGTGATAATGCTACAATGCGATAATAGGGAAAATAATGTAGCATTATCGCATTGTAGCATTAAGGATTTACTCATTGAATCTTACGGATTATCAATCCAATCTTATCCTAAAAAAGATACTCCACTCGCAAACCACCATAATAATTACGCGGCAGCCCAGGATAATAATAGCGCGGTGCGCGTCCTCCAAAACTTCCCGCATTTATCAGCAGCATCGAAGCATAGTTCATATCAAACAAATTATTGATGCCCCCGAATACATCTACTTTGATTTTAAATTTTGGTAGGCTGAATCTGTAACCCAGCTTGGTATTCGCTAAGTGATAACTTTCGGAAGAAATACTATTGTCGTCGCGTAGAGGCATGGCATCTACGAATTGATAGTTGATATTGCCGTAGAAACCTTTGTCGTATTCCCATCGCCAACCTGCACCAAGCGTGTGGGGTGCAGTACCTGTGAGGGCGTTACCCGAATAGTCATTTTCGGCATCTATAAAGGATTTGAAACTATAGTCAGCATAAGCATAGTTCAAGAAGGTCTGTATGTCCCAATTATTATTTGTTCTCCATGCGTAAGCTACCTGTGCTTCCAAGCCATTGTGTAGCGTTTTGCCAGCATTGATGCCTACAAATTGGTCGAAATCAGTGCGGCGTGCGACGAGTAAATCTTTGATGTGCATGGAATACAAACTAAGCTGATAGGTGAGTGTGCTGGCTTGATTTCTACCGCGCAGCCCAAGTTCAAAATTCCAACCTTTTTCAGGCTGTATATCGGGATTGATGGCACCATCGGGCGTGAGGGTTTCTTCTAGCGTAGGCGGCGAAAAACCATGACTTACTATGCCATACACTTGCTGTTTGCTGGTATTATACTGTATGGAAAAATAGGGCGAAAACGTTGGCTCGAAAGTGTAAGTATCCGTCGCGTTTTGTCCTAATTTATCGGTATAGTCGTATTGCACAGCATTGTAACTTAATCCTATATTGGCTTCCCATTTTTTATATTCAAGTTTAGCTTGCGTGAATATGTTTTGCGTCTGGCGTTGCTCTGTATTATCACTCAAAATACCACCTTGTACGCCCTCATTGGTGATATAGGTTTGCCAGTCGTAGTTTTCTTGATAGAGTTCTGCGCCAAGTTGAAGTTGTAGGCGCGTATAGTATTTTATGACTGATTCCCATGAAAAAAGAGTACGCCCACCCAGTGCATTCGAGTTCTCATTTAGGATATTAAAGGGGCGCGATTCATAGGAATCAAATAGACTCGTATAAATGCTAGTAGTATTTTTAAATTTGGAACTAAAATCTATCCCATAGGAAAGTCCCACAAGTGTCCGCTGATAATCCTCGAAGCCCTGTACTTGCCCCCAAGTGAAAGCTGCTTTTTGTGGTGCATTTTCATAGTCCTCCCTATTGAGCGAGCTTGGTATAAATGCTTTCAGGTCAATATGCTGCACTAAGGCACTCACTTGCTGCTTTCCAAAGCGGAATTTGCTTGTAAAAAATAAATTTTGGCGGTCATATTCATTATTGTCGCGGTAGCCGTCGCTATGTAGGCGATTGTATTGGACTTGGATGTGTTTGTTAAAATCCATCCATTGCAGACCTGTGTCATATTTTGCTAAACCATAGCTTCCCCAAGTGCTTCCTACAGATAGGCTTTTTTGTTCTAAGTATTCAGTAGGCGTGTTCAAATGTAACACGCCACCAAGTCCTGCCCCGTACAGACTAGAACTTGGGCCTTTTAGCATGCTCACTTCGTGGATGCTATTAAGGTCAATATCTTCGAGCTGGGTTTCGCCTACGCCATTCGTCAGAGGAATTTCATCGAAATAGGCTTTGATTTTTGCTGTGCCAAATAAATTGCGATTGCCAATGCCGCGTATCGTAATGCGATTAGTATTGAGTGCGCCTGAGTGCATAAATACGCCTGGTACGCGGTTGAGTGTGGCTTGAATATTGCTGCGCTCATCGAGTTGGAGGTCTTCTGCTTTGATCCGGGTGAGATTAGGGGCTACTTCTTGGAGTTTTTGCCACGTTCCTATAGTTCCTATTACTAAAACTGGACTGAAAATTAAACTATTACTACGAATTTTGATGTCATAGTGCCCTTCTTCTCTTATGATGCATTCGATATTCGGATAGCCGTAGGATATTATAAATATTTGAGGAAGACTATCTAAAGTGATAGCAAATTCTCCATCTATATTTGTAATTGTACCTTTAGCTGTTCCTTTAACAATAATACTAGCTCCTATCAATTTTTCATTGCTTTCTTCATCTGTCACCGTGCCCGTAATTTCCACTTGAGCAGCCAATACATTCGTAAAAAATAATACCCATCCTAAAAAGATAATACGCAGCATAATTGTTGTTTTTCTCAAAAGTAAGAGCATGTTTGGAAATTTTACAAACTGAAAATCAATAGTTTGCGGTTTTGGCAAAATGAAAAACAAACGGCTTATCTGGATATGTCGCTTATTTTTCATGCAGCCAAGTTCGTAAAATATTGGTTTTCAGGAAGGAAAATTCCAAACATGCTCTAAACGTTTTTCGGAAAAGGAATGCTGCTCTGCTTTTTCTAGGGTTCGTATAAAGAAAACGCATTTATAAAATTGTGTGGGGCTATTGTATTGAACACAACCGCTAAAAATTGGTTTCCTTGCTGATAACAAAAGAAACAATACAATGAACACAATAGAGTACAATACGAAAAATAGCCCAAAGCCTAATAGAATGAAGCGCGTTGGCTTGATGAAGGAATGGAAATCTATTTTTCAAGTAGGGCGTATGTGTTTGAACTATACTTCCTTAGTGAAGACGAAGCAAGGTGCTGGGCAACGTATTATTCTTTTCCCAGGCTTTATGTCTTCGGAATCTTCTATGTTACCGATTAAGCACTACCTGAGGCGCATTGGTTATCAGCCCGAGTATTGGGGACTTGGTATAAATACGGGAGATGTCGAAAAATATAGAGATTTGGTGCTTTCCAAACTTAAGCAAGAGGCAACAAAAGAACAATTGACTTTGGTAGGTTGGAGTTTAGGTGGGGTGATTGCTAGAGAAGTAGCACGGGCTATGCCACAAAGAGTGAATAGTGTTTTTACCTTTGGTTCGCCCATTAAAGGGCCAGAATATACCGTTGGGTATGAAGTATATGGAGAAAAAGAGACGAACCGAATTGCAGCTTTACTTGAAGAATTGGATAAAACGACCCCAATCATAACACCTATGACGATTGTTTTTTCCAAAAAGGATAATGTCGTTTCTTGGCCTTCCTGTCTAGATATTTCCAGCCAAAATGCAAAACACTATGAGGTATCTTCTACCCATCTATCTATGGTTATTGATCCTCAAATTTGGGAACTATTAGCGTTGCATTTAAAGGAAAATTTGATGTCATAATTTGATACTACTTCACTATCATCGTCTTCAAAAATTCCCTTATAGCATCTTCCTTATGCGCAAATCATGTAAGTACTCAATGCGTGAATATTGAATGACTGAATGAGCGAATGGAATCTATAATTATTCATTCACCATTCTCTCATACACTCATTGAGTACTTACCAAATCGTCAGGAAAATACTCGAAATTGGGGCGTGCGAAAGAGCATACTATAACGCGAACAAGCTATGGAATGCTTTATGGTAGCAAATTTTTTCCAAAGGGATATTTTTTATACCTTTCATGCTCCCATTTTATCCTAGGAATGCTAAATTAAGACGACATGAAAGAACTATTGCTACAACCTAAATCAGCGGCGGCACTTGGATTATTTCGCGCCTTATTTGGTATAATGCTATTGGTGGAATTGTTCTACTTTTTTGATACGTACACCGAGTATTTTGAAGGGCACTTTTGGCATTTTCCATATCACTATCTATCGTTCTTAAAGCCACCTAGTTCAGTAGTATTAAAAACATTGGTAGGGCTTGGCATCCTATCTAGTTTTTTAGTGATTTTGGGTTGGTTCACCAGAGTAGGCTTGCTCCTGTCAGGTGGGATTTTCACCTATATTTGGTTGTTGGATAAGACTTTTTTCAATAACCATTATTACCTTATCTCGCTTTTGTGTTTATTGTTGCTCTTCACGCAATCGGATGCACGTTTTTCATTGCGAAAAACCAAGATTACCCACCTACCCAATTGGCAATATTTTATCTTTTATGTTCAATTTTTGATTGTCTTTTTTTGTAGTGGCTTAGCCAAATGCAATGCCGAATGGTTTTCGGGCGCAGTAGCAGAAGCGACTATTGCGAATCGAAATCTTGCGGGTACAAGTATGGAATCTATTGTCTACCTTGCCATGACCTATGGCGGTGTTCTTTTTGATTTGCTTGTTGGCTGGTTGCTCTTTTGGAAGCCCACGCGTCGCTATGCAGTAGTAGGACTCATTGCATTCAACCTGCTCAATATTTTCTTTTTTAATTTTAATAATGACCCTACAGATACTGTAAATTTGGGAAGTATTGGTTACTTCCCCTATCTCATGCTTGCAACAAGTGTATTGTATTTGGATATTCCGTATTGGCTTAATAAATTTCGAACAAAACCACAGCTTCCCCAAAAAAAGAAAGCGAAAAAACAGCAGCAAACAACGGCTACAGTACTTGCCCCAACAGCACGTTTTGTACTACCCATTTTAGCAGTTTATTTTGCCGTGCAAATTTTACTTCCTTTCCGACACTTAACGCAACCTGGTTATGTAGATTGGAATGGAAAAGGTTATTATTTTTCGTGGCGAATGAAAAACTTTGTTAAAAATGGAGAGTTTCAGTTCTATGGCTTTGATAGAGCAACAGGGGAGTCGGTTTATGATTATAATTTCAATAATATGGAAGTTGCTTTTGCACAAAAAGCCGCTTTATTTCCCTCATTAGTGTGGCAAATGGCACATTGTATCAAGCAATATCATATGGAGCAAGGGACGGATCTGCCTTTGATTCGAGTAGACTATAAAACGACTTTCAATAAACACGAAAAGCAATACGGTATTGATCCTAGCGTAAATTTAAGTGAAGTGGGTTATCATCCATGGCGCAAAGACGACTGGATACAACCATTGAAATAAAAACAAGATGAACGTACACATCATCACAATAGGCGATGAAATTCTGATCGGACAAATTACCGATACCAATTCCGCATGGATGGCGCAACAGCTCAATCTGCAGGGCGCACGCATCGTAGGCATGACTTCCATTAGCGACGGCATGGAAGATATTATCAATACACTCGCTCGTGCTACAAAGCAAGCCGATGTGGTGCTACTGACTGGCGGACTTGGCCCGACTAAGGACGATATTACAAAAAAAGCCATTGCTAAATTTTATGAAACGGGCTTTGTCTTTTCACAAGAGACATACGACCGCATTGTAGGCTTCTTCGAGCGACTAGGGCGTAGTACTACGGAGGCGCATCGGCAACAGTGTTTTATGCCACAAAATGCGAAACTCCTCACCAACAAAATGGGCACTGCCCCAGGTATGTGGTTCGATGAAAATGATACCGTGGTAGTTTCAATGCCTGGCGTACCTTATGAGATGAAGTACCTCATGGAACATGAAGTATTGCCGCGCCTCACGGAACGCTTCCCGATGCAAGCCATTGCCCATCGCACGATACAGACGATAGGGGAAGGCGAATCGCGTATTGCGGCGCGCATTGAAGCTTTTGAAAATAAGTTGCCTGAACATATAAAGCTTGCTTACCTCCCGAATCTAGGCAGGGTGCGCCTACGACTATCTGGCTCAGGCACAGACCAAGCCGCCTTAGAGCAAGAACTAGATGCTTTGGTAGCGGAACTAGTACCACAAATCGAAGAATTGGTGTTTGGTTATGAAACAGATAGCATTGAAGCAGTAATCGGGCAATTGCTGAAAGAGCGTGGACTCACCCTAGCCACAGCAGAGAGTTGTACAGGGGGACATCTCGCGCATCAGATTACGGCTATTTCGGGAGCATCGGCTTACTTTATGGGCAGTATTGTCGCTTATGATAATGCCGTAAAGGAAAATTTACTCGGCGTACAATCAGCAACCTTAGCCGAGCATGGTGCTGTTAGTGAAGCTTGTGTCCGCGAAATGGCAGAAGGCGTACGCGAACGCTTACAAACCGATATTGGTGTTTCTATTTCAGGTATTGCTGGCCCTACTGGCGGCACATCCGACAAGCCCGTCGGCACCATTTGGATGGCTATTAGCGATGGCAAACGTACTGTAACGCGCAAATTACAATTGGGTAAAAAGCGCGTATTGAATATCAAATATACCAGTAATCAGGCTTTGAATTTGGTGCGATGTTTGGTGTTGGGGATGGTTTGATTTTGGTTCTCTGTAAATTTCTAGCTGATAGTTTGGACTGCCCCGTATAGTTATCGAGGGTATTCAGCCCGTAATGTGTTATCGAAACTCCGTTTCGAGTGTCGCTTTTGCTATAAGTTACTGAGGCGAAACGGAGTTTCGAGATCGCATTCCGGCTTGAATGTCTCCCGATAACTATACGGGACAAGTCAAGCATCAGCTAACTTTTTACAGAGGAGAAATTATTACCCACTAAAGCTTCACCACCTGCCGCGTTTGTACCAGTCCACCCGTCTGCAAACGCACATTATAAATACCCGAAGGTAAGGCGCGCATATCATAACGCACTTGCGAAGGCTGTGCCGAAGTAAAGCGACGACTGACTGGTGTAGCCACTAATTTTCCGCGACTATCAAACACCTGAAGCATGGTATAGCCTTGCGCTTGGATGTCAAATTGCACCCAATCGCTGGTCGGATTCGGGTAAGCGTGTAAGAGGCGTTTGCCTGCCAATTGATTTTGTTCCCGTGTAGAAGTAGGCATACAAGCACTGCTATTGAGAATAGGCAGCGTATCATATTGATCGAGCATCACATATTCTAAGTCGCTATTTTCTAGGCAGAACCAATCCTTTAGCATAGTCGCATACATCGAGCGGAAATCGAATTGCATATCCAGATTATCCTCATAGGTCGCGCCTGCTGGAATGAAAGGCGTATCGCCTAGTACACCGCCTTCTACCGCATTGCCGAAGACAAACATTGGCGCAGATTCGCCATGATCCGTGCCTAAGCTAAAATTGGAGGTAATGCGTCGCCCAAACTCCGAAAACGTCATACCAAGCACGCGTTCACTTAAGCCTAAATAATTAATATCAGTTATGAAAGCAGTGATGGATTCAGAGAGGTTGCGTAAGAGGTTGGCATGTGCGCCGAGGGTGTGGTCATTGGCATTTACTTGATTATCATGCGTATCAAAACCACTAATGGATACCATGTAGATACGTGTCTTTAGTCCACCTGAAATCAAGCGTGCTACTATCGCCAATTGCTCTGCAAGATTATTGTTACTTGGATAGGTGGCATTATTACCGCCTCTATTAAAGGCGTTTTTTACCACTTCCCCATAAGCATTCGACTGCTGTTTTACTTGGCGCACATGTTTTAGCAAGTCTCCCGCAGGCGTAGCAGGTGCTGGCGAATGTATGCCGTCCACTAAACGATAAAATGAATCAGGGTCAAATACTGAAAGTCCCATTCCTAAGCCACTTCCTTGAAAAGTGAGCGACAAGCGCGGCCCGATTTCAATAGAAAGCGGGTCGGGCATTTGTGCATTTGGATAGTCAATGGGATAGTTTGGGTATTCATTTTCCAGATAGCGACCTGCCCAGCCCGTGTACAGTATTTCATCGGCATCAGAACCCGTCATCCAAATATCAGAAGAGCGGAAATGCGATAAATCCTGATCGGGGTAGCCCACTCCCTGAATGATTTTCACCAAACCTTCGTTATATAAATCGCGAATGCCTTGCATAGCAGGGTGCAGCGCAATATTATCCAAGCCATCTAAACGCAAGAGCTTATCTTCGGGTAGTAGCACATGCGGACGTGCTTGCGTGAGTTTATTGTATTGGTCAATTGGCACAACGGTATTCAAACCATCATTGCCGCCATCCAAGCGAATGAGTACCAGCACATGGTCAGTATCGCTAAGCGATTGCTCTAAGAGCCGCACCCAGGGCGATTGATTGACTTTGCCTGCCCCTGCGAATGGAATAAAATGTGGCACTACCGTACCTGCTGCCGCGTATTTTAGAAAATTTCTTCTTTTCATGTCGAATTTGGATTGTTG
>JAHDCQ010000041.1:22415-25054 GCA_020629845.1 Saprospiraceae bacterium
GATTGTTGTTGTGAAGCCTTTGGCTAATAGCCTATCACGCCAATTGATACTCCTCTTGGTGCAAAAGCGTGTAGAAAAAAGATTTCAGCCGATTATGCACCGTTTCCTTATACATGGCATTGTATGGGAATTGCAAGTGCTGATTCCAAGCATTCGTCCAGTAATAATCACTCAATTGCCCTGATAGTAAGACCGCTTTTAGCTGTGCGCGTAGCGATTCTTCTACGCCCATTGGGTACTGCCATGCTACCATAAAGTCTACCAGCGCGTTCGGATTCGCGGCATTCGGAATCTTTTTCACCGTTTCGATGATGTCGAGTTGAGTCAGCGTTGCTTGCGTAGAGATGCCCGACCAAAGTACCCAATCCGTGAAAGCAGCCCGATAAGGCAGCGTGTTCGTCGTTATCCAACTTTTATCAAAACTTGGAACTTGGTAGTAAGCCGCCCAGCCTGCCACATTTGGGGGGTCGCCTATATTTTGATCGAAGAGGAAGCTTTGATATACTAATGCGCCATTGTGTTCATAGCGGCTTTGTCTCATACTTTTTGGTGGAATATGCGTATTAAAATCGCGGTATAAAGAGACGATATAATCAATAGGGCTTTTCACTATCGCACCTCGACGCAATACATCAAAAAAGTGCTGACTGCCAAAAAGTGTGCGTAGCACAGGCAGTATTTCGTAATTATTTTCCCGATAAATTTCAGCTAGTGGCACGATAATCATTTCCTCTGTCCATTCATCAATATTGTGATGCACAAAGAAGCGATATAGCTTTCGGCAAATGAATAGCGCACACTCATTATGCTCAAAAATCATATCTATCAAGTGGTCGACTTCGCGCGCACCTGCATAACCAAAGCCACCTTGTATGCTGTGATTACCGTAAAACTCGGAGAAGGTTTTTGTGCTGGTATCGTGGGCATATTGGTCAAAGATAACGCGATCAATACCATAATCTACACGCCAACCTGTAAGAATACGGGCTGCGGCTTGCACGTCGCCTTCGGTATAGTGTGCGTCTGGGCCTTTTCCAATGCAGAAAAGTTCTTGTAGCTCGCGCGCATAGTTTTCGTCGGGGGCATCTTTGTGGTTGTATTGTCCATTGAGGTAATGTAGCATTGCAAAGTCAGTCGTCACTTCGCGCATCAGGCTTTTGAAATTGCCGAGCGCGTGTGTTCGCAAGAGTTCCAAATGCCGATAATCCCAATTTGCATGGAAAACTTCATAAAACTGAATCGGTACATGATTGAACCAGAATAGCAGCATCTTCTCCGAGATAGAACGGTTCTGTTCTATCATATTCCCCATCCACCAGCATTTCAACGACCAAATCCGTCCGCCTTCAAACTCATTGTTGTAAGGCGCGCCTATCCAAGTCTCACCTGCTGGTACGTCAGGGTCAGTGTAGCCCTGTTCATTGTAGTCGTTAATAGGTAAGTCGGGCGTGGCAGTAGCTTGCAAGAGTTCGTCCAAGGCATCTTCCAAGGAGCCTTCCAAGAAATGTGCTACATCATCCAAGTGTGCGCCAAACATGGTGCGCCGCAAAAGATGAATCACTTGTTCACGTCCCCATGCACCATTGTAAGGGCTGAGATCGCCATTGAGCATAGCAGTATTGGGTGCTGCAAAGGTGTGCTGTTTCATCGCTGGCTGTATTTTTCATTAAAGATAGGGATTATTTTTGGAAATGGGGTGTCCTGTTAGAACGAGGGTGTCTATAACAAATTGCACTTTTTTATCGGCTTTTTTCCTATAAGCCGATAAATTTTGCTTGGAATTTATCCGCCAATGGGAAATTGGCAGATAAATCGAAATTCAATGATTGTGCAATTTGTTATACACACAGAACGAGGATTTTAGGAACGGATTGCACAATGGTATGGTTTTCTTCTCCTACCCATGATGAAGATAAAATAAATAAGCTTCCCACGATTTTCCATCTCCACCAATAAATTGGTGGGCTGAAATCAATCACGTACCCCACACGTTTCACCGCAGCGCCAATCAGCACAAATGAATACTTCCGAGTTAGTCTTATTCCACGCCCCTTATTTAATCATATTCATAAACGTCCCTACAAACCAATTCGAGTCCGAATTTACGAGGGTATCTAGTGTAGCATCTGCCTTATTCGAGAAGAGTTTTATATCGCGGATGACTTGTTTGAATTCTTCGGTTTCGGCATCGGTACCGTCCACCTTTGCTATCTCATCCAGCACTTTGAGCATGGGTTCTAGCTCCTTCTTTTTGCGCTGGATGATGATATTCCGTACTACTTGCCACATATCTTTTTCGGCGATGAAATACTCCTTGCGTTCGCCTGGTTTTAGTTTTTTGAAGACCAAATTCCAATCTATCAATGCCCGAATATTCATATTGGCATTACCTCGCGATATTTGCAATTGTTCCATAATATCTTCCGCACTCAATGGCTCTGGTGCCACCAAGAGTAAAGCATGGATTTGAGCCATCGTACGCGTAATCCCCCAGCTCGACCCGAGCGTTCCCCACGATTGAATAAAGCGTTCTTTTCCTTCGTCTAAGGTCATCTTTGTGTTGTTCAATTACTCTTTTTTAACGTTAAGGGAATCGGCAAAAAATAACCTACCCATTTGACTTGTTCTTTTTCCAAGCA
>JAHDCQ010000403.1 GCA_020629845.1 Saprospiraceae bacterium
TCGAGTTTAAATACTTTCCTGTTGCTATTGAGTTGATTTTTTGAAGAGCAAGGCAAAAATTATGAGCATCCTCCTTGGCTGGTCATCATTTTTAACGCTGCCATTCAGAAAAAGCAGCCAATAGTAGCGGAAAGTATTTAGACTCGACTACTTATACCAATCCATATTCAAAAGTTGTATTAAGCTGGGTAGTGATTTTTTTCTTGGGCAAGGCATTTTTTCTAGGCATCCTTTTGGCTGACTATGAAAAAATAACGAAGCCAAAAGGAAAAAAGCACTCCAGAATAATGCAACTTTTGGATATGGATTGGTATTATATTTGCGAAAAACAAAAACTAGCAACTCATGCGCCTATTCGCTTTTCTATTTATAAGTCTATTCTGTTTGCCTCTAAACGCTCAAAATGATTTGGCTATTGGGCAATGGAAATCGCACCTGCCTTATCGCAAAAGTACGTATGTGACGCAGAGTGCTGACCGCATTTTTTACGCCACCGATTTTGCAGTACTTGCCCTCGATAAAGCAGATTTTTCGGTAGACTATTTTTCCAAAGTCAAAGGCTTAAGCAATGTAGGCGTGAAGCTCGTGAAGTACAATCCTGAGAGCGAGGTGCTCATCGTAGTTTATCAGAATGGCATAATTGATTTGCTGCGCGAAAGTGGTACAAGCGTACTGAACCAGATTAAAAACTTCCGAAATTTCACAGGCGAAAAAAGCGTAAATGAGGTACATGTGGCGAGTGCTTCGGCGGTTTATTTTGCGGCAACTTATGGCGTATCGAAGCTGGATATTCAGAAAGAAGAATTTGTATTTACCACCTTCACAGGCGCGAATGTGCATGATGTGACGCTCTTCGATGGACAAATTTATGCTGCTACCGACGAAGGCATCTACCGCATAGCAGAAGATAATCCGCTGCCCGATAATTTTGAAAACTGGGAAGCCTTACGTAACAAATTCGATTTCCCTGATGATTATAGCAGCACCGCGCTCACGGTGTTTGAAGGCGAATTGTTCCTAAATATTGATGACGCGCTGTATACTTTTGATGGAACTAATTTGAGGATGCTACATCAAGAAGAAGGACACAGCACAGCCTATCTATCTACCGAAGGTGCGGGTTTAGTAGCAGGCCTCACGCGGGGTACGCAGCAGCAGGGCAAGCTCTTGTATTTTAAATCGAAAGATGATTTTAGGACGCTTTCTAGTAGCTGTGTGTTTAATCCTTTTTATGCCATTGAAGATGAAAAACAAGCAGGCTTCATCTGGTTTGCGGATCAAGCACGTGGCTTTAAATACCTCGAAAATGTGGATGGAAGTGGCTGCAAAAATCTAGATTTCAACTCCCCCTATTCGCATCATGTGCATTCCATAGAAATTGAAGAAGATACCGTTTGGATAGCATCGGGTGGTACAGATAGACGGCAGGGCTACCTCTTTCGCTCGGATGGTTTATTTGCCTTTAGCAACAATAAGTGGGAAGAATACAATACCCGCGTCACGCCCGAATTGGAAGGCAAAGAACTCTGGGACTTTTTGGATATTGCCATTCATCCCGTAAATCGAAAGCGATATATAGCGGCTTTTATTGAAGGCTTAATCGAGTGGGATGGCAAAAAATTTACGGTTTATGATGATAGCAATTCTAGTCTCAATAATGCAGTAGGCGATGATACCCGTACGCGCGTGAGCAATCTCGATTTTGATACAAATAACAACCTTTGGATAACGAATCATCTGGCAGAACGCCCTATTTCGGTACTGAAAAATGATGGCACTTGGCAAAATTTCAGTCTGACGGGGAATTGTGGTAATCAGACTCAACTTATGCAAGTACTCGTGGACGACAACAACTACAAATGGTTCGTGACGAGTAGTGCTAGTGGTGGCTTGCTGGTCTATGATACGGGGGCAAACTTAGAAGATACGAGCGATGACCGTTGTCGCTTATTCACAGCCAATAATAGCGAATTGCCGAGTAATATTGTAAATGTTATTGCGAAAGACCTAGATGGCGAAATATGGGTTGGCACTTCGGAAGGGGCAGTCGTTTTTCAAGCCTTTGATCCTTTCGATTCGGCAGCCGATTTCTATCAGCCACGCACCGACCAGGACGAGAATAATTTAGGCTTACTCCTGAAAAGCGAAGAGGTAAAAACAATTGCTATAGACGGCGCAGACCGCAAATGGTTTGGTACTACGAATGGCGTTTTCGTACAATCGCCCGATGGTACGACCCAAGAGGCGCGTTTTACTGTAGATAATAGCCCACTATTTGATAATACGATTTTGGATATTGCTATTCATCCTGAAACAGGCGAGGTCTATATTGGTACGGCAAGTGGACTAATTTCTTACAAAGGTGAAGCTACCACAGGCACAGGCGTTACGCGCTCCGATGCCTATGCTTATCCCAATCCTGTGCGTCCTGACTATCGCGGCCCGATTGCTATAAAAGGCGTGGCAGAAAATGCAAATGTAAAAATTACGGATACCAACGGACAACTCATTTATGAAACCACTGCCCTCGGTGGACAAGCCATTTGGGATGGCAATGATTACAATGGACGACGCGCCAGTTCGGGCGTGTACCTCGTATTTGCCACCAATAAAAATATCTTCAATCCCGATGCGGCAGTAATGAAGATTTTATTGATGAATTAGGAGGTAGTTATCGCTTCCATACTAAGTCAGGAATAGGCGCATCTTCGCTAATAATTTCTGCAACTTGAAGATTATGCACCACGCTGCGAAGCATTTTATCGCTCACCCAGCCATGAATCGCCCATTCTGTGGCATGGTACCAGCGTTCTACATCTTTGCGTCTTTGCCCATAGCGTTCAGCGACAAGGGCGATATTATCCTCGCGCTGCATAAAGCTATCGCAACTATCATGTATGGTGCGTAGCATACGGGTTATACTCTCCGGCTCTTGCTCCAATATTTGGTCGGTAGCAGCTATCATAAAGCAAGGCCAAGGTGTGATGAACTCCCCGATGCGGCGAAGCTGTCCGCTATCTACATAGGGTTTTGTGGTGTATTTTTCCCAATAAAAGACATCCGTTTCGAGTGCTTCCAAAGATTCCAATGCACCATCTAAATTTTTGATAATCGTAAATTGTTCTTTGATGATTTTCTTATCATTCACGGTAGCATCTACAATCGCCATCAAGTGCGAACCCGACCCCAACCGACTAATGCCATATTGCTTTTGATAGATTTCTTTATAGTGTTGGAGGCTATTCTTCGCGCCCGTATGCACGCCCCATATCAAAGGCGTATTCACGTAGCCCGAAATAATTTTCGATGAATTACCAGCTATAATATCTTTGATAATGCCTTCGGTGAGTAGAATACAGGCATCTACTTCTCCATTTCGTAGGGCTTTAGTCATTTGACCAGTACCGCCTTTGAAAGTTGTCCATTCTATTTGTACCCCTCTACTTTCAAAACTACCATCTTCTATTGCCAAATGGATGGGGAGGTTGAAGTGCTCTGGCACGCCACCGAGTCTTATCGTCTTTTTTTGCATAAATTTTTTCAGTACCAATGAAAGAAAAATGAGAAAACAGCCAAATCGCTAAGCTGGAAGGCAAAAATGGAAATTTGTTTTACAATAAGTATTATATATCGTAAAATTACGGTAAACTTTAAAAGCATACTAGACCTTACTTTATGTTTTTTGTCACAAGTTTAAATTATTGTGTTTTCTTTGTGACAAAGAGTCGCTCTATCATATTGAAAACATTGTGACCTTAAGCTTTATTCATAATTGAATGAATAGCTAAGCCTAAAAATACATTTGATAGGAAGAGCTTAAAAAGTTTACGTTCTCAGACAAATTCCGTGGACGAAGAAAAAGAAAGCACAAAAACGCCCGAAAAGTAGTGTTGTGCTTTCTTTTTCTTCGGCTTCGTCACGGGATTTGTCTGAGAACCAAAGTTTATGTTCACGGTGCATTACTCAAAGACAAAAGTATAGATTGAAAATTTAGTTTTTCATTCCTTAGTAAAATATCTACATTTTTTGTCCTTGATATATTTTTCTAATACGCGATTTGCGTGAATTCAAACTTGATGGCTCTTTGTCTGCCTGAGGATTGTGTATGAAATAAAAGAGCCAAAAGCACATTTTTCTAGGATGTG
>JAHDCQ010000404.1 GCA_020629845.1 Saprospiraceae bacterium
AAAACAAAAAGCCCTGTTTCCGAAGAAACAGGACTCCAAATGTAAAGCTATGAAAACTAAAACTATTCTTAATCAAGAAATTACGCTTCTGGTTCTTTACCACCATCCAAGTAATCTTGATATTCGTTCAATTCGTCCCACTTGCCTTCTGCTGCTAATTTAGCTTGCTTTGGCCAAGTAGTTGGGTCGTGCATACGGTAACGCGAGCCAGCCTCTTCTAGAATCGCTTTGATAGCGTCCGTCTGCGTTTCCGATAGTGCAACAAAGGTTTTAATACCAGCTTCTTTCAATAGACTTTCGATTTTTGGTCCGATACCTTCAATCTTAGTCAATTTGTCTTCTGCTGTTGCTGCTAGTGTTTCGGCTGCTGCTAAAGCAGTTTCTGCTTCTTTCTCTTCTTCGGCTGCTTTTGCTGCTGCCTCTGCTTCCGCTTTTGCTGCTGCTTCGGCTGCTTCCTGCGCTGCTTTCGATTCCGCTGCTTCCTTTGCTGCTGCTACGGCTGCTGCTGCCGCCACCGCTTCTGCTTTCGCTTTTTCGTCGGCTGCTGCTTTATCGGCTGCTTCGGCTGCTAACTTTGCCTCGGCTGCTGCACGTGAAGCTTCTTCTGCTTCCTTCTTTGCTTTCGCTTCCGCTGCTGCTTCTGCTCTTGCTGCTTTTTCAGCCGCTCTTCTAGCTGCTGCTGCTTCTCTTTCTTCATCAATTGCTATTGCAGTAGCGGTATCTACTGCGGCTGAAGAAGGAAGAATGCTTACAAAAGTTCTATTCAAACGACGCTTCTTATATACGACTGTTCCGTCAATACCTGCATGAAGCGTAAAATCTTTTCCCATGTAAACATTATCGCCTGGGTGGAATCTTGTACCACGCTGTCTTACAATAATGTTTCCTGCGGTAGCTGATTGGCCACCATATATTTTGACACCAAGACGTTTACTATTACTATCCCGTCCGTTATCAGTACTACCAACTCCTTTTTTATGAGCCATGATTTGGTGCGATTTACGATGTAAAAATAAAAAAATTTAACAAAACACAAGAAATGTGTTACTTAATTTTAGGTCAGTTGCCTAAAAGTAAGAAATTCTTAGATAGAGATGCCGTCAATTTTTAGCTTCGTGAACGACTGGCGGTGTCCGTTTTTCTTACGGTAGCCCTTACGTCTTTTCTTCTTGAAGACAATTACTTTATCTCCCTTTTGGTGACCAAGTACGGTCGCTTTTACGGTCGCGCTCAAAGTCGGTTTCCCGATACGCACGCTTCCTCCATTATCTACGAGGAGGACTTCATCGAAAGAGACACTATCTCCTTCTTCTGCCGCTAGCTGGTGGACGAATATCTCTTGTCCTTCTTCAACTTTGAATTGTTGACCAGCAATAGAGACTATTGCGAACATAGTTATTGAAATTTTATATTCAAATTGCGAACAACTTGAATTTTACAGTCTTGTCAAAAATGGGTGCAAATATAGGGTTTATATTGGTTTGTCATACATTTTTTATATTTTCTTTCCTATAAATTCTTGCACGTTCTACACGCCGTTCCAAAAAAACAAATAAAATTTAGCTTTTGTGACATTTATATCATTTCTAATATAGTAAAATTGTTTCGTTTATTATATATTTGCCCTTCACTGGAAGCCCGTACAGCTTGTGAGCAAGGGAAACGGGTATTGTTCATCAAACAAAAGAGTTAAAATGCCAGTAAAAATTCGACTGCAACGAAAGGGTAGAAAGAAAGCTCCTTTCTATCATATTGTAGTGGCGGACGCACGTGCGCCTAGAGATGGTAAATTTATTGAAAAATTAGGCACTTACAACCCAATGACGAAGCCTGCAACGATTTTATTAGATCGGGACCGCGCTTACGATTGGTTAATGAATGGTGCACAGCCCACGGATACTGCTCGCGCTATCCTACGCTTCAAAGGTGTGCTTTACAAGAAGCACTTGATGGTAGGCGTAAAGAAAGGTGCGATTTCGCAAGAAGATGCGGATAAAAAGTTCCAAGATTGGGTAGATGCGAAAGAAGAGCGCATTGCAGCACGTTTCGCACAAGTGGCGGAAGAGAAGCGAGCTTACAACGCTAAAATTGCAGGCTTAGATGGCTCTGTGAAGATAGTGAAAGAAGTGTCGGAAGAAGGTGCAGAAACGGCAGACGCTATTCTACAAGGCGGCGAAGAAGCCGTAGCAGAAGCTACAGAGGCAGTAGAAGCAGCGGCTGAGGCTGTAGAGGAAGCAGCAACTGAAACGGTGGAAGAGGTTGCTCAAGCTGCTGAAGAAGCCGTAGAGGAAGCAACTAACACAGACGGAGACGCTTAATTCAAAGAGTTAAGCAAACAAATAAAACAAACTACTTTTTAGGAATTTAACTTGACCTGCCATACTGTGGCAGGTTTTTTTTATGCCCTGAATTGAGATATATTTAAGCGATGTGTTAAGTGGTATTGTTATCGTGCTTGCTTTTTAGGGTGGCGTAATTACCCAATATTTCGCAGTTCTTATTACAACAAATTTCTAAAAAATCTATTTCTTTTGCAATCGCATTTTTGAAAGAAATTCCGCAAAATGAATTCAGCTATTCGAGTATTTAAATTTGGAGGCGCGTCCATCCGCGATGCAGAACGTATCCAAAATGTAGCAAGTATCCTACAAGCCTATAAAGGCACGCGCCTGCTTATCGTGGTATCGGCGATGGGAAAAACGACCAACGCCCTCGAAAAAGTAGTAGCCGCCCATGCTGCTCAAGATGGCAAGGCGTTTGAACTGCTAAATGCGGTTAAAACGAGCCACTATCAGCTACTCGAACAATTATTTGAGCCGAATGATGCCATCTATGCAACGCTCAACGATACTTTTGTAGAAATAGAATGGGCGTTGGAAGAAGAACCCCACGAAGACTACGACTATATGTACGACCAAATCGTGTCGGTAGGGGAATTGGCTTCTTCGCGTATTGTGGCGGCTTATTTGGCGAAGTGTGACTTACCTACCCATTGGTTGGATGCCCGTGATGTTATTCGCACGGATAACCTCTATCGTTCGGCAGGTATACTGTGGGACGAAACAATGGAATGTATGCAGCGCACGGCAGTGGCTGATATTACCGAAGAACAGTTCGTACTCACACAGGGCTTTATAGGCAGTTCGTCTGAAAATTTTACGACCACCCTCGGGCGAGAAGGCTCGGATTATACTGCCGCTATCTTTTCCTACTGCTTAGATGCCAAAGATATGAGTATTTGGAAGGATGTGCCTGGTGTCTTGACTGCCGATCCGCGCCTCTTTGAGCAAGTGAGCAAACTCGACCGTCTTTCCTACAAAGAAGCCGTCGAAATGACTTATTACGGTGCAAAAGTCATTCACCCAAAGACCATTAAGCCCTTACAAAATAAGCATATTCCACTGCATGTAAAGTCCTTCATTGAGCCTGAAGGTTCGGGTACGCTCATCTCCAATGAAGTGGATGATAAATACCCACCGATGGTCGCTATTGAGCATGAGCAAGCGGTGCTATATATCTCTACCCGCGATTTTTCTTTCGTAGCGGAGCACCACATGGGCGTGTTGTTTAATAAAATCGCGAAATACCGTCTGCAAGTTAATTTGATGCAAAATACGGCGATCAGTTTTGCGATTTGTGTAAATAATGTGTCGGATAGAATTCAACGATTCGTGCAGGATATTGAGCAGGAGTTCAAGGTGACGATAGAAGAAAATTTGGAATTGATTACGGTACGTCATTACAATCAAGTTACGATTGATAGCCTACTGCTGGGCAAAATGGTATTGCTTGAAGGGCGTACACCGCAAACTATCCAATTGGTAGTGAAAGACGTACCAGTGATGAAGCGTAGAGTGTAATTGACATATAGCGCGATAGGAGCATAAGCTATTTCGCTTTACTCCTATCGTGCTGCTTACAAATGATTATTTCATAATGCTCTAAGTTATCACTACTCAATCTCAAAAAATAAATTCCTGATGGAATATCATTCGTCTCGATTGTGGTGTTGTTTTTTGCTGGATACACTCCCCAATATTTCCTTGAATTTCCGATTGAAATAGGAATTATTATAGCCATACTCAAAACAAACTTTGCCGCTAGGCATATCAGTAGACATCAGGCGATTGCTGGTATTA
>JAHDCQ010000405.1 GCA_020629845.1 Saprospiraceae bacterium
TCAAGTCGCAAGTGTACGTATAACAAATTGCACTTTTTCATCTGAAAAATTTACAATGTATGTTTATACACATGTTTCCAAACGATAAAGTCGAGCTAAGGATTGTGTATGAAATAAGTTCGTAAATTTAGAGTAGCTAATTTTGTTCTTGTTTTTATTTTGGAAATAGGAGTTTATCTGGATAAATGACTAGTTCCAAAGTGAAAATAAGGACAAAAGAAGCAGTATAAATTACGAAGTTATTTTGTACACAATCCTAAGATTGGTTAGTGAGAAAAGCGACTTAGGCTTTCACAGCCCCCAACAAAACCTCTACAGGATGCAAAGCCACACGCCCCGTACCATCTTTAATTTGATGCCGACAACTCGTGCCAGGCGCGGCAATCAGCGTGTCTTTCGCACCAGCGCGTACCGCAGGGAACAGCACCAATTCCCCGATTTGCATACTCACTTCATAATGCTCGCGCTCATAGCCAAACGAGCCAGCCATACCACAGCAACCCGACGGAATCACCTCCACCGTATAGTTTTCGGGTAGAGACAGCAACCAAGCCGTATGCGACACACTCGACAAGGCTTTTTGGTGGCAATGTCCATGCAGTAGAATGTGTTGTTTTTTGTCGGTGAATCGTTCGGGGCTAATATTACCAAGTTCCACTTCTTGCGCTAGAAATTCGTCAATCAGTAAGGCATGTTTGGCGAGTTCCTTCGCACGTACTTGGTCTTCTTTGGCGACTAGGCGCGGATATTCATCGCGGAAACTCAAAATGGCGGAAGGTTCTATCCCGATAAGGGGCGTTTCCTCGCTCACCAAACCTGCAAAAGCATCCACATTGCGCTGTGCGAGTTGCTGTGCGGTATCGAGCAAACCTTTGGAAAGATGCGCCCGTCCACTTTCAGGATGCTGTATCAAATCTACCGCATAGCCAAGATGCACCAACAATTCAATTGCTTGGATACCAATTGGCACATCATTATAATTCGTAAATTCATCGCAAAACAAATAGACCGTTTTGATAGGGGCGAGTGGGGGAGAAAGCGATTCGTAATAGCGTTTATACCATTGTCGGAGTGGAATGCGATGCAACTTAGGCAGTTCGCGCTGCGGCGCAACATCTAGTACTTTTTTAAGGATTCGACTTGTCAACCTCCCACCTAAAACAAGATTGGAAAAACTCGGCAAAATTGCACCGAGCGTGTTGAGATTCGTGATATTCGCAAAGGCTTGAGCGCGTAGCGGAATGCCATGCGTTTTGTAATATTGATGCAAAAACTCCGCTTTCAGGCTCGACATATCCACATTCGAGGGACATTCGGAGGTGCAGCCTTTGCAGGAAATACACAAATCCATCACCTGCTTTATTTCTTCATGGTCGAAGGCGTTTTTTGCTTTGTTTTTAGTCAAAAATTCGCGTAGCACATTCGCACGGGCGCGGGTCGTGTCTTGTTCATTGCGTGTCGCTTGGTAGCTTGGACACATCGTACCACCCGAAAGCGGCAATTTCCGACAATCACCCGAGCCATTGCATTTTTCCGCCATGCGTAGTATGCCGCCCACTTCTGAAAAGTCGAGGACGGTATCAAATTCGGGCGTAGGGGCATCGGTTTCGTAGCGCAAGGAGGTGTTCATCGGCTCGGCATCTACGATTTTGTTGGGATTGAAAATGCCATCCGCGTCCCAAGTTTTTTTGATGCGTCGGAAAAGTTCATAGTTTTCCTCGCCCACCATGATGGGGATAAAAGCCGCGCGTACACGCCCATCGCCATGTTCGCCACTTAGCGAGCCATTATATTTTTTCACCAATTCCGCCGATGCCTTGCTGATGTCATAAAACTGCTGCACATCCTCCGATTTTTTCAAATCCAAAATCGGACGCAAGTGGATTTCGCCCGCGCCTGCGTGGGCATAATAAACCGCCTCTTGCCCAAAGCCCTGCATGATGTGCGAGAACTCCTCAATATATTCGGGCAAATCTTCGAGTGCCACCGCCGTATCTTCGATGCAAGCCACCGCCTTTTTATCGCCTGGAATATTAGCTAACAACCCAAGCCCTGCCTTTCGCAAATCCCAAACGCCTTTGGTATTTGGTGGGTAGATTTTGGGCGCGGCATAGCCCATTTTTTTAGCTTCCAAAGCCGCTATGAACACATCTGCCTGTTGCTCTGCATCTTCGGGTGTATCGCCACGAAATTCGGACACTAGCACCGCCGCAGGGTCGCCTTGCACAAAGGCGCGATTCTTGCTTTGTTCGATATTATCTTTGGTACAATCGAGGATGATTTTATCCATCAATTCGCAAGCCGTTGGTGCGTATTGCATCGCGATTTGTGTCGCTTTTAGGCTTTCATTCACGCTCTCGAAATGCGCGGCTACTACTATATCGTGTGGCTTGGGCAAGGGATTGAGATGCAATTTAATTTCGGTAGTAAATGCCAGCGTACCTTCCGAACCACAAAGCAATTTGCAGAAATTAAAGGCTTCGCCCTGTTCCGTGAAAATTTCGCTATCCAACAAAAAATCAACGGCATAGCCTGTGTTGCGTCGCTTGATGCTTGTTTTGGGGAAATGTTCGCGGATATTGCTTTGCTGTTCAGGCTGCGAAAGTTCCTTATAGATGTGGCGATACAATTGCCCTTCGAGCGTGGCAGGGGCGCATTTTTCCATAAACTCATCACGCGTGAGGGCATGAAAAGTCGCTTCTGAACCATCGCTAAGTATGGTTTTTAGCTCTAGCGTATGTTCGCGTGTCGAACCATAGACGATGGATGTCGTTCCACAAGAATTATTCCCCACCATGCCGCCTATCATGCAGCGATTGGCAGTCGAGGTATTTGGCCCGAAAAATAAGCCATGTGCTTTCAGATAGGCGTTCAATTCATCGCGTACTACGCCAGGCTGTACGCGCACCCAGTTTTCTTCGGTATTGAGTTCTAAGATTTTGGTAAAATGCTTCGATACATCCACTACAATGCCTTTGCCCACACATTGCCCAGCTAAGGAAGTGCCTGCGGTGCGCGGTATCAAAGCCACACTATGCTTACGTGCGAATTGTATCAATCGCTTGATGTCTTGTGTCGTTTTGGGCAAAGCCACCGCATCAGGCAAGGAACGATAGACCGAGGCATCCGTTGCGTAGAGCGTACGCATGAGGCTATCGTAATGTAGCTCGCCTTTAAGTTGTCGGGCGAGGCGTGGGAGGTGTTTTTTTATGTTTTTCAATCGCTTGTTATTCAATGCAATTCAAGATGCCATTTTTGGTAGTTACTCATATTTGTTCTGCATCTGAATATTTGAAATCTTCATTCACGGCTTCTACATCTGCTAAAAAGAGCGGGTCAATAGCTGCTGCTTTTAACTGATTGATTTGTTGTGTTCGTTTGTTTGCCATCTCCGTTTCTAGCGAAATGACTTTTATGTCCAATCGCTTCACTAAAGATAAGAGTAATTCTAAATCAGGGGTATTGGCTATTTCTAATGTAATTTGACTCATTTATTCCTACTTTGATGGGCAAAATACCTTTTTTTATAGTGGTATGCAAGGTGCATTAAGCTCGATAAGCTATATTTTTCACATGCTTTTTCTCCAATTCTTTTTGAGTAGTATCGGATTGAATTTCAAATTCCATTTCTTTCTGCACTAATTTCCACCAGAGCAAAGCAGGAATCAAATCTCCTGAATGTACTTCTAGACGATAAGCAAGGGTAAGACTTAGCCGTTCTTTATTATTCAAAATTCTGCTCAGTCTAGCAGGATGTATCGCAATATTAGCTGCCATTTCCTTTTGCTTTTGCCCCACTACGCGCATGTATGCACTCAAGTATTTCCCCACGCTTTGTTCCTTGTCGTAGCCTTTGCTATGCACATAATCTTCCAATTGGTATCTTATTCGCAGAAGCCCTGAGAAGATGTTTTGCTCAGGAGTTCTATTTAGTAGCCGTTGCTTTCTGTGTTCCCAGATTTCCTTATCGGCTTGTGCTTTTTCTTCTTCACTCCAATCACTTGGAAATACAAATGCTTCTGCCAATTCCGCTTTGGTGTATTTTTTTGATAATTCGGTATATAGATTTTTATAGTATTGCTTATCTTGATTCGGCATTATTTAAGTATTTGTTGATTAATGCTTGGGCATT
>JAHDCQ010000406.1:0-2394 GCA_020629845.1 Saprospiraceae bacterium
TAGTTTTTCAAAAGTACTTGAAAACAGTAGTCAATATTCAACTCCAACGGCGATCTTACAAGATAATAATAGCATCGCCATCAATACAATTACAGATAAAGATGGGAATAGAAAAGCACAAGAGTACCGCTTAATTACCGATGGGAAAGAAGGCGCGTGGCAAAATATTCCGACCAATCAAAATATTCCTGTCAATCTGCAAAATAGTGAATTGCCTTCTATTCAATTTAAGGCAGGAGATATGATTTCGAGTGCTGTGCAAGTGCAAGCAGCAAAGACGGCAAGCGAGCAAGAAGGTAGCCGATTTTGGAAATACCTGATGTGGCTGACGGCTATGGTAGGCTTTTGGGCAACGATGGCCTTGAGTATCGCAGATATTACGAGATATAGCAAAACGCAAAAAGAGCAAGTACTTGGACAATTCATTGGCTTACCGACTACCATGATTCTATATTCCTTTGTTGGGATATTCGTGACTTGCGCGGCAGCTACTATTTTCAATGATGTGCTGGTACTCGAAGATTCCCCTTGGGATCCTGTTACTTTGATAGGAAAGCTGGATAGTCCTTGGATTATCATATTGGCACAGATTTTTATGATTATCGCGACGCTTAGTACGAATATTGCTGCCAATGTGATTGCGCCTGCTAATGCGTTTTCCAATCTCAATCCTAAAAATATTTCTTTCCAGAAAGGCGGTATCATTACTGCTATCATTGGTATCATTACTTGCCCCTGGTGGCTGATGGATGAAATATCAGGACTTTTGATTTTTGTTAGTAGCTTTCTCGGTCCTATTTTAGCTATACTAATAGGCGATTATTTTTTCATTAGAAAAAAAGAAATCTCTACAGAAGACCTTTTTCTGCCTGATGGAAAATATACCTACCTACAAGGCTATAATCCAAAGGCGTTTATTGCGCTTCTAGCTGGTGTAGCTACTGCTTTGATTGGCTTGTTTGTACCTTCTTTGGAAGTGCTTTATAGCAGTTCATGGTTCAGTAGTTTTGCGGTTTCTTTGGTGGTGTATTATTTACTTTCGAGAAGCAAATAATCTTTGGGATGAAAACTTGTGTATAAAATGTAGAGGCACGGAGAAGCATAGTATGTTTTTCCGTGCCTCTGCGTTCGATTTTCGGGAGCCATTATTTTTTACAACTGCCGCAAAACTCGCTCTAACTCTTGCTCTCTTGATAGTCTCATCTTTTTTCGGATGCGATACCGCATCGAGCGAATAGCTGTATCCGTCATACCTTTCAATTCCATGATTTCTTTGGTAGATTTATTCAGACGAATAAATTTACACAACTCCCGTTCCCCTTTCGTCAATTCGGGAAATTGTTGAATCAGAGTTTCCTCGAAGGAGATGTTGTATTGATTTCGATTTTCCTCGAAAAAAAGGCGTTGTTCATCTTCGGAAAGTTGTAAGTTCATGCTGAGTGCGATGGCATTCAGCTCTTTTGCAAGATGTGGGGCTTTATTGAGTTTTTGTAATGCCTCAAGATGTTGTAAAAGGTTCTTTTTTTGCTCTAAGCGGTATTGGTTTTCGGCTACAATTCGAGCAGATTCTTTTTCTGTGTTTTGCAATTTTTCTTGCAATAAATCGGCTTCCAATTGTTGTTTTTCGAGTTCTAGCTCTGTAATTTTTCGTCTATTTTTGAAGAAATACCAACCAATACCACCAACGAGTAACAAGAGTAAAGTCGAAATAAAATAGAGATTTTTTCTGTTTCGCTCGGACTGTGCAATAAGTGACAATTTTTCGCGCTCTGCCTCAAATCTCAAACTGTCTTGGAATTGCTGTTGCTCATATTCAAAGGCTACTTTTTGCTCTGCAAATTTTTTGACTTGCTCTAAATTTAAAACAGTATCGCGCTGCTTTCGATATTTTCTATAATCACTCAATGCTGATTTATAATCGCCTGCTTTTCGCTTCATCGTAGAACGATACAGATAATGCTCATACAGTTTATCTCGATAACCTTCTCGTTTATCTATCTCAATGGCTTTGGTCATATATTCAATAGCAAGCGGATAGTTTTTGAGTTTCCCATAAGCTCGTGCAATATTATTATAGCGGGTGGATAAGGATTCTGTTTTTTGATTGATTTCCAAATAAGAAATATCAGATAGGTTAATCTCAATTGCTTTTTGGTAATTCTTGCGATAGTGTTCCAATGCCGCACGATTGCCATTTACTTTAACCAACATTTCCGTGTCATCACGTTGCTTGGAGAATACATAAGCTTTGTCATAGTAATAGGCTGCTGAATCCAATTGCATCATTTTTCGGCAAACAACGCCGAGTTGCTGATAACTAAGACTCAATTCTGCACTATCTCGAATTGCTTCTCTAAGTAACATCCCTTTTGTGAGATATTTTTTGGCTTCTTC
>JAHDCQ010000406.1:2494-4129 GCA_020629845.1 Saprospiraceae bacterium
AAAAATCAATGTCACAAAAACAGATATAGCTTTCATATAAAAGTGGAAAAATCTACAAATTTGCTTAAAAATACAAAATGTCACTTTTTGTCACGGCTATTTTCAAGTGTTGTCGTATTTAATATAGCACTTTTGTCTCACACCAACGCTCTATTTGATAAAAAACATCTTTTTTACTTTCCTTATTTACACAAACTATTTTTTAAGCAACAGACTTAAATACAATCATAACAATAAAATTACGAACGTATGAAAAGTACGCTACGACTCACAAATGAGGCATTGGTAATCACTCGATATTTATAACCTCATGCTCCTATTTTTCATCACCTTATATCTGCTTGCCAATATTGTCTTAGGCTGGTGGATGTCGAGACGGGTAAAAACAACGAGCGACTTCGTGAATGCGGGGCGCAATTTACCGCTATTCGTTGCCGCTTCTACCTTTTTTGCCACTTGGTTCGGCTCGGAAACCGTATTGGGCGCATCCTCCGAATTTGTGGAACACGGCTTACTCGGTATTATCGAAGATCCCTTTGGTTCGGCACTTTGCTTCTTCTTGGTGGGCTTCTTTTTCGCGCGTCCACTCTACAAACTAGACATCCTAACCTTCAATGATTTTTTCAAAATCCGATACAATCGAACAATAGAATTTGCCTCTGCTTTTTTCATGATTCCATCCTACATCGGCTGGATAGCAGCACAGCTTCTAGCCCTTGCTATTCTATTGAATGCCCTCACAGGATTGGCTATTTTCTATGGTATTATTATTTGCACTTTGGCAGTAGTTATCTACACTTACTTCGGCGGAATGTGGGCGGTTTCTATCACTTCTTTTGTCCAAACAATTGTTATTGTCATCGGGCTACTTAGTGTGGCAGTGGGTTTGTATGTAGAACTAGATTCGCCCACACAATTGATAGAAAACCTCCCCGAAAATTTCTTCCAATTCTTCCCTGAACGCGACGTACAGAGTGTGACGCACTATATGGCAGCCTGGATGGTCATTGGTTTGGGTTCTATACCACAACAGGTTATTTTCCAAAGAGTAGTTTCTGCGAAAAGTGCGAATACTGCCGTTCGGGCAGCGCATTTAGGCGGTCTGATGTACCTATCTGTAGCAATGATACCGCTTTTCATCGCACTTTGCAGCAAGACACTTTATCCTGAATTGCAAGGAGAAAATACACAATTGATATTACCGAATACGGTCTTAACGCATAGCAATCTATTGGTACAGATTCTATTTTTTGGCGCATTACTATCTGCTATTATGAGTACGGCTTCGGGTGGCATTTTAGCCCCTGCAACAGTAGTAGGGGAGAACTTGATAAAGCCTTTTATGCCGAATATCAGCGACCAACAGCTACTGCACATTATGCGACTTTCGGTCATTGGTATCGCTTTTGCTTCCATGCTGATGGCTTTTGGTTCGGACAGCATTTTTGAAATGGTAGCACAGTCTTCTAGCATTAGTTTGGTTTCGCTATTTGTACCACTTACCGCAGGCTTGTATTGGAAAAAAGCCAATAACACAGGCGCGATGCTATCCATCGTGTCAGGGGTAGTGGTTTGGCTCTATTTCGAGTGGATGGGCAGCGAAATTCCAAGCCTGATTTGGGGTTTATTGGCAAG
>JAHDCQ010000407.1 GCA_020629845.1 Saprospiraceae bacterium
TTCTCCATGCTAATTGCTGATAATTTGTGGATTCGATGATTCGACTATTTGAATCGCTGACAAATATAGCTGCTTTTTATGCAACTCTACAAATCCTCAAATTAGCGAATTGGCAAATTTTCAAAGTTTAGCCTAGAGACGAATGCTTTATTCTACAATTCATCCCTGAAATTCGACAGTTCATTCCGATTTAGTTTTCAAATCCTTGAAATCCCTGCTATTTGCAGACGTATTCGATAACGATTTAAAACGAACACGTCATGCGAAACTTATTACTCTTCTTCATCAGCTTATTCAGCTTTCAAAGCTTTGCACAAACAACAATTAGCGGTACAGTAAGCGAAAAAGGTGGAGAGCTTATTATAGGAGCTAACATCTTCATCGAAAATACTTTTGATGGTACTTCTTCGGATGTAGATGGCACGTTTAGCTTCAGCACGAGCGAGCAAGGAGAAGTTTTGCTAATCGTGTCTTATTTAGGCTGCAAAAACTTTGAGCAGTCGCTTCATCTTACAGGCGATGCAATCAATTTAGACATAAAACTCAAACCTGATGCAGCGACTTTGCAAGCGGTAACAATCACTGCAGGCGCGTTTGAGGCAGGTGACGAAAACAAAACAGAAGTACTCAACTCAGTAGATATTGCAACGGTCGCAGGTTCATTAGCAGACATCGCAAGCGCGATGAATACCTTGCCTGGTACACAGCGAAATGGCGAAACAGGGCAGTTGTTCGTGCGGGGCGGTGCAGCTTATGAAACGCGTACCTTCATAGATGGTATGTATGCGCAAAATCCCTACAATAGTTCAGCATCAAATTTGCCAGCGCGTGGTCGCTTCTCGCCTTTCATTTTCAAAGGTATGAGTTTTAGCACAGGCGGCTACTCGGCGGAGTACGGTCAAGCCTTGTCTTCTGCGCTGCTTTTGAACTCGCAGGATTTGGCGGAAGAAACCATTACGAGCGTGTCTTTGATGAGCGTAGGCGGTGGTTTGGCACACACGCAAGCTTGGGATAAGACTTCCGTAGCTGTTTCGGTGGACTATACCAATCTCGCGCCTTATATGCAGCTTACACCACAAAACATAGAGTGGGACAAAGCACCCGAAAGTCTAAGCACTCAATTGATTTTGAGACAAAAAACAAGCGAAACAGGCTTGCTGAAATTCTATGCGATGGGTTCGCGCAGCCAGATGGGTTTGCAATATCCAAATTTCAAGGATGTAAATCAGATGTCACCTTTGACATTGCAAAATGATAACTACTTCACCCAAGCGACTTATAAGGAGGTATTGGGCGACAAATGGAGTATTCGCGGCGGTGTTGGCTACACGATTGATGAGAATGCGATAAACGCAGACTTCGGCTTGAATCAGAAGCAACAAACACTACAATCCCGTGCTACTTTGACTTTCCAAGCCAACGACCACATCCGTCTAAAAGCAGGTGGCGTGGCAATGCAAAAGCAGTTCAATGAAACATACACAGATGCCGAGCAGGAGTTTATCAGCGATTTCGAGGATACGTACACGGCAGCTTTTGTGGAATCAGATATTTATTTCAGTAAAAAATTGGTAGGTCGTGTTGGTGGTCGCTTGGAGCATTCAAGTTTGCTGAATAGCACAAACATTGCACCACGCTTGTCGCTGGCTTATCAGTTGCGCAAGGGAGAGCAGATTTCATTGGCAACGGGTCAATTCTACCAATCGCCTGAAAACGAGCAATTGCGCTTCACCCAAGCATTGGATTTCGAGCAAGCTGACCATTACATCATCAACTATCAGCGCATCAAAAATGACCGTACTTTCCGTGCGGAGGCTTACTTAAAAAACTATAAAAGTTTAGTAAAATTTGATGCTGCACAGCCCTGGATTGCGGGCAATAATGGCAATGGCTACGCACGCGGCGTGGATGTATTTTTCAGAGACCGTAAGAGCATCAAAAATGGCGACTATTGGGTGTCTTACTCTTACTTAGATACCGAGCGTGACTATCGCGATTTCCCAACGGCTGCGATGCCACATTTCGCATCGAAACACAACTTTTCGGCAGTATATAAGCACTGGATTCAGGACATAAATACCATGTTTGGCGTGACCTATGCTTACGGTAGTCCACGACCTTTTAACGACCCAAATACAAACGTTTTCAATGGTGGCAGAACGAAGCCTTTCAATGATTTAAGTGCCAACATTAGCCACTTGACAAATCTTTTCGGGCAGATGACGATACTGCATATTTCAGCATCGAATATCCTGAATTTGAAGAACACTTTTGGCTACCAATTCAGCGACACAGCAAACGAAGATGGCGTGTATGAAAGCCGCGCCATTATTCCACCGAGCAATCAATTTCTATTCGTCGGTTTGTTCGTCTCTATCGGACGCGAATACACCGTCACGAAAGATGATTTATAGCAGTCAGGTTTACTAAACTTGACAAGTTTAGTAAACCTGATTTAGACATAATTTTAAAACATTATAAAAAATTCAAATCATGAAAAATTTAGTAGTATTCACATTCGCATTGTTTATCTCAACGTTCACTTTCGCACAAAACGCTAAATATACCGAAGCTATGCAATCTGCCATCACAATGATGGATGATAGAGTAAGTATGCAGAACGCTGCAAATACTTTCGAGCGCATCGCAGGCGCAGCAGCAAATGAATGGTTGCCTCAATATTATGTAGCACAGAGCAATCTATTTCTAGCTTGGGGCGAATTGGAAAAAGACAATTGGAAAGGCTTTGATGCGCATATCGAAAAGGCAAATAAAGCAATCGCAGCAGCAAAGAAAATCACAGATAAAAATGCAGAATTGCTCACGCTGGAAGCCTACATCTACCAAGCGCGCATCATGCGAAATCCGATGATAAATGGTCCACGTTTTGCAGGTACAATTGATGGCTTATTGGAAAAAGCGATTGAACTAGAGCCAAATAATCCAAGACCATATCATTTGCAAGGGCAGCAGAAATTCAATATGCCTTCTTTCCTCGGTGGCGGTGCTGAAAGTGCTTTGCCTTTATTCGAGACGGCTGCTGAAAAGTTCGCAAGTTTTGCTCCTGAAAGCGATTTGCACCCGAATTGGGGGAAAGGTCAGAACGAGCGTATGATTGATATAGCGAAAGAAAGAATATAGTAAAAATAATCATCCGATTTTCAAGGAACGGCGCGTGAATAACGTGCCGTTTCGACTTTAGACAAAAACAAATCAAAAAACAATTAGCAATGAATCCATCACTTTTAGCTACATTGGACATACAAAAACAGCAAGAGCGAAAAATGAAATTGTTCAAGCCAGTAAAAATTGATTGGAAAGAAGTACGCAAAAATGCAATTTGGGGAACAGTCTTTGCATTTGTGATGGTGTTCTTG
The DNA here is from genome assembly GCA_020629845.1 of Saprospiraceae bacterium. GTDB lineage: Bacteria > Bacteroidota > Bacteroidia > Chitinophagales > Saprospiraceae > JAAUTG01. The sequence goes on from JAHDCQ010000407.1 coordinate 3,378, forward strand.
GTATTCCAAGAACACCCACAGGATGTTCTGCCCAACCTCTTCCTGAATTGGTTTATCTACCAAACCCTATCTAATGGGCTTGGATACATTACAGAAGCGATAAATATTTCATGGGTCGAACAACCTGTCCGACGACTTGTAGTAGAGCTCGTTCTTACTGCTATTTACATCGCCTTTGCTGCCGTCTTTTCGCTCATCCCTCCCTTGATGCTATTTTATGGACTCACACCTGTACAGGCAATGCAAGAAATACACTGGGAATATTTGACCAATGTATTTGCCATTTCTTATTTGATTACCATTGTCTCAACGGGACGAGCGTTTCTACTCAACTGGCGACAAGCCGAACTCCAAGCTGCACAACTCCGCGAGGCACAAGCCGCGTCGCAATATGAGAGTTTGAAGAATCAAGTTAATCCGCATTTTCTATTCAATAGTCTTAATGTGTTGACAACTTTGGTGTATAAAGACCAAGATTTGGCAGCAAAATACATCAAGCAATTGTCCAAGACCTATCGCTATGTATTGGAAAGTCGAGATAAAGAACTCGTGCCGCTTTCGCAGGAATTAAAGGCATTAGAAGCCTATACTTTTTTACTCAAAATTCGCTTTGGAGAAGGCTTTAAGTTGAACATTGACATTCCAAACGCTACGGATTATGCCATTGCTCCTTTGACGCTGCAAATGTTGGTCGAAAATGCCGTAAAACATAATATCGTAGATGAAGCAAAGGTGCTTCAAATT
>JAHDCQ010000408.1 GCA_020629845.1 Saprospiraceae bacterium
TTTGAATGAAAAGCTCTGAAGGAGCGACATTTTTTGGCTAAAAAGTGCCGCCCCTTCAGGGCTTAAATAAATTTATGTTGAATTTTCTATAATAATTTCATCCCTTCGGGATTATTTTACATGATGTCACAACTTATGTGTACACAGTAGTTGTTTACAAGTCTCACTTACACTATCCCAGTCTGATTTTGACGACTTTTCGGATGAGTATATTCAATGAGGCAAGGACTAATTAAACAATAAGGGAATCGAGGAAAAGACTTAAGTACCCATACATAATTTTGACTCTCCTCTAGAATGAGTATGATTTTTTGGCAGTCCAGTGTGCATGATTTAATGACATTCGACAATGTACATTCTTGAGTTGGTTATTTTGATTCCACTTTCAAAGCAAAAACTAAAATCAAAATAACCAACTCAAGAATGTATATTTATGCATCCGCTATTCCTTACTCTTTCCCAATAGAAACCAAGTTGGCAAATAAGCGAAACGCCCCAGGTACACCCGCAGGCAATTCTCTAAACCAAGAATAGCCCGAATAAATATAATAGCCTTCGCCATATTTGGTCACTAATAAACCACCGTCGCGTGCAGGTTCGTCGGGGTCATTGCTGGAGAGGATAGCGGTGTAGTTATCGTCCCATTCATTAGGGAAATATAAACCGCGCTCTTGTACCCAGCCTTCAAAGTCCGCTGCTGTGATTTTGTTTGGTGTATTCAGTACAGGATGTTCGGGTGCAAGTAAACGCACTTCTGCTTCCTCTACGGATACCCGATCGCGCGAAAGCTTGAAGGGATACGGCCCAATTTCTGCTGAAGTAATCTTCAAGCGGCGCGTGGTATTGTATTGTACCATTAGTGTGCCACCTTGCTTGGCATACTCCAATAAAATCGGATTTTGGAACTTGATACGTTCGTTGGTATTATAAGCGCGTACGCCTAGAACGACCGCATCGTACTGCTGCAAATTTTCTGCTGTGATGTCCTTATCCTCTAGCAAATCTACTTGATAGCCAATTTGCTCCAAAGCCGTCGGGATTTCATCGCCTGCACCCATGATGTAGCCGATGCGTTCGCCACGCTTCTCCAAATCTATTTTTACCACTTTAGACGTGCTAGATTGCACGACGGTCTGTGTTGGGATATGATCGTATTCAATGAGCGTGATGCCATCTACATAGCTTTGCCCATTCTCTAATTCTACTATAGGTGTGACTTTGCCTTCGCTTTGCTCTTTGGGTGGAAAAAGTTGGAAGGCGAGCTTTGTTTCCGCTTCCTTTATTGCTAAATCAAATTCAATAAATTCAGGCTCAATACGCCAGCCCTTCGGACGCGCTAAAGTAACCTTGCCTTTCACATCATCTTTGCCCGATTGTACGACTACATGAACGGTCTGTGGTTCATTATTTGCATAGACGTAAACGGTATTTTCCACATTAGCAAATACTGGCGGAATCACTTCAAACGGGCGATATTGTTCTCCTTCTACAGGGTCTGTACGTTTGTAGATGACATCCTTCGTGATGCGCATGGGTATTTTTTCGACTTCTATATCAAAATGTGCTTGAAAGGAACGGGGCGTTTCTGGTTTGCCACGCATCGCTTGGTCGCCCACATGGTACATCCCTAAAGTAGCTTGCTTATTAATCCAATACGAATTAGAGTAAGCAATATCATCAGGCAAATTGACACGCTTGAAAAATTTATAGGATTGGTTATTTTCCATTTCCATATTCATCAAGGTATCAAAGCCCATTGGCGTAATGCTAAAAGATTTCAATTGTACATCCACATCTGCACGATTAATCGCTTCTATTTCTACTTCCACTTCTTCGCCTGGTGTAGCAGAATAAGCATCGGCTGCTGCTTCTAAGTACATGCCTGTACAAGCTTCAATTACACGTTTCAATTCAGCCGTTTTCACCCGTTTCCAATATGAATCGGGTAGTGATTGCAGCATTTGATATGCCAATACCAATTGCGCCACACTTGCCGAGGGATCTGCAAAGTCATAGTTATCTTCTACGGTTTTCAGGACTGCCCCAATCGGTGCGCCACCTTCCAGGCGCGACCAAGTAGTATTGATACCTTCAAAGAGATTTTCTTTATCCGTTGGCATATCTCCTTCGATGAGCTCTAGGTATTCTGACTGCGTACCACGCCTACCTGATGAGCCAAAACCTTGACTCTTGTGCATCGAACGGCTTTCAGAAGCAATTTCATTGTTAGATTTTCCGCGCATCGCATAGTACGTCCCCACATCTACACTTGCCATGCGTGTTTTATCTGCTTTTGCAAATTTTTCGCGGCTGCCATAAAACCACCAAGAAGTATTAAAAAATATGCGACGTGGCTGCCATGTATCTACAAATTTAAGTTGGTCAGGATAGGCACTCGCATCGCCTACTAAATCGAAGGCTTCCAGGGAAAGCATCGCAGAAGAGGTGTGGTGTCCATGCGTACGACCAGGTGAACGGTGGTCGAAGCGATTAACAATAATATCAGGCTGAAAATTTCGCATTACCCACACCACATCGCCAAGGACTTCTTCCTTGTTCCAAATCTTCAAGGTTTCGTCGGGGTGCTTGGAGTAACCAAAATCATTCGCCCGCGAAAAAAACTGCTGCCCACCATCAATACGACGTGCGCCCAATAGTTCTTGTGTACGAATGATGCCTAGTAGTTCCCGAATTTCTGGTCCCACGAGGTTCTGTCCACCGTCGCCACGCGTGAGGGAAAGATAAGCTGTATTTGCCTTTACTTCATTCGATAAATAGGCAATGAGACGCGTATTTTCATCATCAGGATGCGCGGCTACATACAATGCCGACCCTAAAAAATTAAGCTTCTGGATAGATTCATATATTTCGGTAGAAGTCATCTTCTTTGGTGCTTGCGCCCATGTAGCGAAGCAAGACAAAGAGAGTAGTATTAGTAAGACCTTTTTCATAGAATTGAGTTGTGTTTTTGCTCGCGCAAAATTAGATAAAATTTGCGGATGTTGCTTAAACAGCTAAGAAGTTGGAAAGGTTAGTAAAAGGGCGGACAAAAATTAGACTTGTTCAGGTAAATACTCCATGAGTGAATTGTGAATGACTGAATGAGCGAATATAATTTAGAATTATTCACTCATTGAGTACTTAGAGAATCAAAGACGAACAAATCTATTACTACTTCCTACTATACTTTTCTACGCTTGCTTCAATCTCTTCAGGCGAATAAAAATGATTGAAATATTTGGATTGAGCATAGGTAGCTAGTATTTCGTCGGCTATGATGGCTTCATTTTTGAATTGTTTGTAAATGCTTGCTGTCTGCTTTTTTGCACCAACATTAAGGCGTTGAATATGGAAGGTATTTATGCCCAAAAAATCCTTTATCAATTGTTCTTTTTTCGCATTATCCAAGTCATATTGCATCAGCAGTAGTTCGATATTATTCTTTGTTATGAAGATAAAACCATCTTCTCCAAAAGGGTAATCATACACATCTATCCCGAAATAAGGCTTTATATTTTCATCGAACCAGTTGAGGGAAAAATGAAGTTTGGGGTCTGCATTAAATACTTTATTCAGGTACGGAAGCGATAAGTCATTATGTTTTTTTTCGATTTCTTGAAAAAAGGCAGAAATATCTCGCTCTATCGGGTTGCGGATGAGACTTATCAGCTTTATTTTTCGATTGGGGTAGTCCATCATAAATTTTCGCAATCGGCGAATTTCCCAATAGGATAGATAATAACGCACACGCCGACGCGCTTTTTTGAAAATACGTGGTTGCTTAGTGAGCAAATACCAAAGTACTGACCACTCTATGAATTTATACTGATTAGAAAAACGATAGCCATACACTATCGCACCCTTATAGTATTGTCGTAAAGCGGTATTAATAGACGTAGAAGCCACCTTGCCCATCTGCAAAAGAAATACAGGCGGCATGAGGTGCAGTCGCTTATCAAAGCTGCGCCAATATTGTATTTCTTTGTAGAGTTTTTTTAGCCACATCAATCTTGATACTTAAGTTAACCTGACACAAATAATCAAAAGTAATAAAAGCAGAACTTTATCGAGCATCATACCCGTTTTA
>JAHDCQ010000409.1 GCA_020629845.1 Saprospiraceae bacterium
GGCGGAATTGTAGGCACACAAGCCGCTAAAATGGCAGCAGGCTTAGGCGCAGATGTAACCATTATGGACATCAATTTGCCGCGTTTACGCTACCTATCAGATACGATGCCTGCTAATGTCACGACGCTCTATTCCAACGAATACAACATTCGTCGCTTGATACAGACGCATGATTTAATCATTGGTTCGGTACTCATTCCAGGAGCGAAAGCACCGAAATTGATTACCCGCGAGATGTTGCAATTGATGCGTCCAGGTACGGTACTAATTGACGTAGCTGTAGACCAAGGCGGCTGTATTGAAACCACCAAGCCTACCACGCATGCGGATCCAACTTTCATCATTGACGATGTAGTGCATTATTGCGTAGCGAATATGCCGGGGGCAGTACCGTATACATCCACACTTGCATTGACGAATGCGACTCTGCCTTATGCAATACAATTAGCAAACAAAGGCTGGCAACAAGCATGCAAAGACAACCATCCACTAAAGCTAGGCTTAAATGTGGTACAAGGCAAGGTAGTATACAAAGGTGTTGCAGATGCTTTCGATTTGCCATTCGTAGATGTAGATTCAGTATTGTAAATAACAGATGTGAGAGGTGAGAGGTGAGAGGTGAGACAACAGAATAAAAAGTCTCACCTCTTACCTCTCATATCTCATATCTCAAAAAAAACTATTATGGACACGATGACAAAACTATCCTCACAGGATTTGATGCAGATAGAAGATAAGCACGGAGCGCATAATTATCATCCGCTGCCCGTAGTATTATCGAAAGGGGAAGGCGTGTATGTTTGGGATGTGGAAGGCAAAAAATATTATGATTTCTTGTCGGCTTATTCGGCAGTAAATCAAGGGCATTGCCACCCGCGTATTGTAGGCGCATTGAAAGAACAAGCTGATACCTTGACGCTTACTTCTCGTGCTTTTTACAATGACCAATTAGGAATTTATGAAAAATACCTAACAGAATACTTTAATTTTGATAAGGTATTGCCGATGAATACAGGCGCGGAAGGCGTAGAAACGGCTATCAAAATCTGTCGAAAATGGGGCTATGAGAAGAAAGGTATTCCAAATGGGCAAGCAAAAATTATTGTTTGTGGTCAAAATTTCCACGGACGCACCACCACCATTATTTCTTTCTCTAGCGACCCTGATGCACGTGGCAATTTCGGGCCATACACCCCAGGTTTTCAAGCGATTCCGTACAATGACATAGCTGCTTTGCGCGCAGAATTGGAAAAAGATGCTGCCAATATCGCAGGTTTTTTAGTAGAACCAATTCAAGGCGAAGCAGGCGTTTTTGTTCCAGATAATAACTTTATAGAGGAAGCTGCGGCACTTTGCAAAGCACATAATGTGCTATTCATTGCAGATGAAATCCAAACAGGTATTGCACGTACAGGTAGCCTTCTAGCAATTTGTGGCGATTGTACATGCGGCGGACATTGTGAGCAACAAGCTACTTATGTGCGACCTGATATTTTGATTTTGGGTAAAGCCATTTCAGGCGGTGTGTATCCAGTATCAGCAGTTTTAGCGGACGACCGTATAATGGAAGTTATTAAACCTGGTCAGCACGGTAGTACCTTTGGTGGAAACCCACTTGCATGTGCGGTAGCTACTACGGCTTTGGAAGTAATTCGCGATGAAAAACTAGCACAAAACGCGCGTCGTTTAGGTCAAATTTTCCGTGAGCGTATGCAGCAATTAGTAGATAAATCGGATTTAGCAAGCTTAGTGCGCGGACGTGGTTTATTGAACGCCGTAGTAATAAATGACACGCCTGAAAGCAAGACAGCGTGGAATATTTGCGTTCAATTAGCGAAAAATGGCTTATTAGCAAAGCCTACGCACGGTAATATCATTCGATTCGCGCCACCGCTTGTAATGACGGAGGAGCAATTGCATGAATGCTGTGATATTATTGAAAAAACGATTTTAAATTATAGTGCGTAGTCTTTTTGAACCACATAAGGCATATAAGTACACATAAGAAAAAACTTATATGAACTTATATGTCTTATATGATTCAATAGACCAAATAATATGAATTTCCCATCCTTCATTGCGCGGCGGGTTGCAAATCACAGAGTAGAAGACGGAAAAGGCTCGTTCAGCAGTCTCATTATCCGCATTGCGGTAGTGGCAGTAGCCTTGAGCGTGGCGGTGATGATTATCACAACGGCACTCATTCGGGGATTCAAGCATGAAATTAGCTCCAAAATTTTCGGTTTTATGGGACACATCCATATTACCGATACTAATGCTACGGGCGGTCTTACTGATGGCTATCCCATCTATAAAACTCAAAATTTCTATCCTTATCTTGATACAGTGCGAACTGTGCGCTATCTCAATCAACGCTATGTAGGCGGTGCAGCAGTAGGCGAACCCACGCCTGCCTACACGAACGCAGGTATTCGTCATATCCAAGCCTTTGCCATTAAGCCAGGCATCATGGAAACCAAGAAGGAAATAGAGGGTATCATTCTAAAAGGCGTAGATTCCGATTTCGATTGGGATTTTATGCGGCAATATATCGTGCGCGGCGATACCATTACGCGTCCCGATTCTGCTATGTCGCGGGAAATTTTGATTTCGCAGCGTACCGCAGACCGCTTGCAGCTAGATACAGGGCAAGTATTTCGTGTGAATTTTGTGGAACAAGGCGAGCAAATTCGGCGTAATTTTAAGATTGCTGGTATCTATAATACGGCCTTGGAGGAGTACGATAAGCGGTTTGCCTTGATAGATATTCGGCAAATACAGCGCATTTTAGGCTGGAATGAAAATCAAGTAGGCGGCTTCGAGGTTTTTGTAGAAGATATTGAAGACCTAAAACCCATAGCAGACTATATTTACCTAGAGCAACTCCCCAATAGCATGTATGCCGAAACCATCCGTGAAAAATTTCCAGAAACCTTCAGTTGGCTTGAAATGCAAAATGTAAATGAGCGCGTTATTATCCTTCTGTTGCTTATCGTTTCCATTATCAATATGATAACGGCTTTGCTCATCCTAATTTTGGAGCGTACCAATATGATAGGCATCCTAAAAGCCCTCGGTTCTAGCAATTGGGAAATTCGTAAAATTTTCCTCTATTATGCTGCCAATATTATCTTATGGGGTTTGTTTTTAGGCAATTTATTCGGGATAGGATTATGTTTACTTCAAAAATATTTCCGCATCATTACCCTCTCCGAAGAAGATTATTACCTTTCCTACGCGCCTATAAAATTCGATTTCTGGACAATTCTACTTCTAAATGTCGGTACGCTAGGCATTATTTTATTATTTTTAATCATCCCTTCCTATTTAGTTACGCGCATCAAGCCAGTGCAGGCTATTCGGTTTAAGTAGTATTTGCAAAGAATGCTTAAATAGGGTATTTTTGCATGAAATAATGTGAGTAAAATACTATGAATCCAGTACAATTAAATACTCCTTTAAATCGTCATCAATTAGAAATTTTAAAATTGTTCACTAGAAATCTAGATGACAATGATTTATTGGCTATTAAGCGATTAATCGTACAATATTTAGCCGATAAAATCACAAAAAAAGTGGATGAAATATGGGAGGATAAGGAGTGGACAAATGCAGATATGGAACGCCTATTGCATACACATAAAAGAACACCTTATAACCCTAAAAACTAGGAAATGAATATCGTCTTGGATACAAATGTATTGCTTGTTTCCCTATCCAAAAAGTCTATTTTTCGCCCTATTTTTGATGCTTTCCTTCAAGAAGAATTTGTGTTGTGTGTTACCACAGATATTTTAATAGAATATGAAGAAATTATTGGGTTTCATCTTAGTGAAGAAATAGCAAATAATGTACTTCAACTCATTGAAAATGCTCCAAATGTAAACTGGGTAACGCGATATTATAAATGGAATTTGATTGTGCAAGACCCTGATGATAATAAATTTGTGGATTGTGCAGTTGCTTGTGACGCAAAGTATCTGGTAAGCGAAGATAAACACTTCAATACCCTCAAAACAATTACTTTCCCAAGAGTAGAGTTGATAAGTGCTAAAGCTTTTATGGACGACGAATTACTTTAGG
>JAHDCQ010000042.1:0-17290 GCA_020629845.1 Saprospiraceae bacterium
AAAAATTAATACCGTAATTTATAATGGAATTGATTTTTTCAAAATGCTCTTTCCTTAAAATAGACAAAAAAATAGCGGGCAGAAATTCCAACCATAGGTTTTAAAACAGCTTCTTAGCAAATCTCCCCTTAAAAAAGCATTTACTACTATAAAATGTATGTTAAGATTGTGTAAAAAGAATATTTTATATATCATTGTGACATGATTTAAGAGTACAAAACTTATTCAACTCACTAGTAGCCTCTAGATATTTTAAATAAAAGCACAAAAACTACTCTAAGCCTTTCTCAATTATAAGAGCTTACCGATTACACTCCTACTCATCAATACCTTACAGGAGTATTTTTTAAAATTTTTTCACTAATCAAACTCTATTAGATATGAAAAAAACTACTTTTTCATTAGGCATTGCTATGCTCTTTCTAATGTGTTCTTTCAGCACAGTAGTAGCTCAAAGCACTACACAAGAACCAACAGGAATAAGAGCAAAAGCTACACACGCAAAAATTCAAGAACGAACGGATATTGAAAAGCGCGCTACCGTTAATGCACAAGATGTACAAACTACTTACAACAGAAACCTTATTCGTAATTACGGAAAAGCAATTGGCAAAGAAGTCTTCTCAACTGCTGATTTCAATGCCATGGATTCAGCGAAACAAGCTTATGTTTCGACACGTCCAAATGAATTTCTAATTGTAAGCGATCCGCTTGCAGCAGCAAAAAATTATTTCACACAAAAAAAAGCTAATTAATCATGACAAGATTACTTAACAAACTAAGTCATGCTGCTGTATTCGTTTTACTTGCATTTGGCATGACTAATCTAGCTGCACAAACTTGTGGCTCACCTATAACGCTTACTCCTGGCACACAGCAATGTGCGAATACGTCAGCAGGTGGAGATGCCTTTGATAGTAGCTGCATGGGCAACTATGATGGAGGAGATGATTACGTATTCACTTACACTACTGGTGCTGGAGATGCAGGGAAAATATTGTCTATAACAGCAACAGGTGCTACTACAAATGATGATTATATAGGACTTGCAATAGCAACAGGTTGTGGCGATGCAATGACCTGTATAGCAAACGATGGAAGTAGTACAGACAATACCTTAACTATTTCTGCTGCAATAGCAGCAAGTACTACTTACAGTATCGTTGTTTCAAGTTTTCCAGCACCGCAAAGCATTGATTTCTGTTTGGATGCGTTCTTGAGTAATCCTCCAGAGACACCTGCCGCTACTTGTGCAGAAGCAAATCCACTTTGTGGCGATGCTTTAGGACAACAGTATAATGCGAACACCGTTGGTACAGCAGAAGCTGGTAATGATTATGGTTGCTTGTCGCAACAACCGCGTCCATCTTGGTTCTATTTTCAAACAGAAACCTCAGGTGACATTGAGCTAGTTATCAACAACACAGTAGATTTGGACTTTGCGCTTTGGGGACCATATCCTAATATTGCGGATGCCATTGCTGCTTGTGGTTCGTTACCAGCACCCGTAGACTGTAGTTACTCGGCAATTACTGAACCAGAAGTTGCAGAATATACTGGAGCAGCAGCAGGCGATGTATTTGTACTTTTAGTAACTGCCTATTCTGCTATACCTACTACCTTTACAGTAACAGAAGGTGCTGGCATGACAGCAACTACAAACTGTGACATTCTTAATTGTACAGCCGTGCTTACTGAAACTACACCAGGTAGTGATTTTGTATACTGTAATGAAATGACAGGTTCTACTACAGTAGGTATGGATGCCAATTCAGGTTCTGGTATCATGTATACCTTCGATGCAGGTGGTAGCGCGGGTACAAATCCAGGCGTTGCGTTTGTAGAAATATGTGGTGATTATGACCCAAATGCAAATACAACGCCAGGCGACCCAACTACAAATCCAAATTATACTGGATTTTTAGTTAATGATTTTTATGACTATGGCACTTCTACTGCAGCAGGAAATGATCCTGACTTAGGAACTTGTGATTATATCACATTAGTTCCTATTACACATATTGATATTAATGCAGTTCCTCAGTTCATTATCGACCCAACTTGTTTTGCATTAGGTACACCATTTATCATTGATTTCTATCCAGAAATCACGGCAACCTATGACTGTGGCACAGAAACACTTACCGTAGATGGTGGTTCACCTGACGATGTGAGAAATCCAGTAGCTGGTGAATATACAGTAGCAGGAGATATTACAGGTACTACAAGTGGTGGCACAATATCTACTGCGGGCATTACTGCTGATGGTTCTTATAATATCACAGTTACGGATCCATCGGGCTGTATGCAAATGATTACTCTAACGGTAACAGGTTGTCCTACATGTCCAGATGGTGGACCAGGTACACTAAGCTGGAACTAATCCTATTTTCAAGTAGATGTATCCTTTGGGGATGCTTCTATTCATTATCAAAATTGAAAAACAATGAAGTATACTATATTTCTTTGTGTAGGATTGGTATTTAGCTTATTTAGTATGGAAACGCTTTCCGCACAAGTTAGTGTGTGTGAAGACGATTCCTTTAGCATATCTGCTACAGGCAACAATCCTTCAACAAGTTATACCCTCACTTATGTTCTAGTATGTGGTGGTACAGTTACAACTACAAACACGACTGGTACATTCGATATGAGTACATTAGGCGTAAGTGCTGGTTCAAGCTGTACAGTTTACGCAGTAGACCACGATACAGCAGAAGATTTCTCGACTTGGCCAACACCAGTAAGCTCTTGTACGTCTTCTATTAGTCAGGCAGTAACCGTAACAGCAGCTTGTACCTCGCTATCTGTTTGTGAAACAGATGTACTAACTATATCAGCAGCAGGCAACAATCCTTCAGCTAACTATACGCTTAGTTATGTACTAGTTTGTGGAGGTAGCGTCACTAGTGTAAATACTACAGGAATGTTTGATATGGGCGCACTTAGTGTGAGTGCTGGCTCAAACTGTACGGTTTACGCAGTAGACCACGATGCAGCAGAAGATTTCTCGACTTGGCCAACACCAGTCAGTTCTTGTGTTTCTAGCATATCGCAGCCTGTAACGGTTACGGCAGGTCCTTGCTCTACGGTTAGTTTAGCACCTAAAGTTTTCCTACAAGGTCCATTAAGTGGTAGTACTATGGCTACAGATTTAGCAGCAGCTACTCTTATACCAACTACTGATCCTTATGATGGCTCAAAGACAGCAACAACAGCAGTCCTATCAACAATGGTTGATTGGGTATGGGTAGAAGTTAGAGATGCTGCTACTGGAACTATGGTGTTAGCCGCTCAGCCCGGCTTACTACAACCTAATGGTTGCATTGTAGATACGGACGGCTCATCAGCTCTAGTCTTTCCATTAGCAATTGGTAGCTATCATGTAGTGGTGAAGCATCGTAATCACTTAAGTGTAATGACTGGAAGCCCTGTGAATTTGAATTAAACAGGGAATCTATAAATACTAAATATCAATGCATGCCTAGTTTGAGTTTCTACTTAAATTAGGCATTTTTGTTAGCTTCCAGGATGGCTAATTTGAACTTTGCTATCGCTTTGGCTATCTTTGCGACATGATAGAAAAAATTGTCATCTTAGATTTTGGTTCGCAGTATACGCAACTCATTGCACGCCGCATCCGTGAGTTGAATATTTATAGCGAAATTGTACCTTATAATAAGGTGGTGGAGGTGGATGATACAGTAAAGGCCATCATTCTATCGGGTAGTCCTTTTTCTGTAGCCGACAAAAACGCCTTACAAGTAGATTTGAATCGCTACATCGGAAAACGCCCTGTGTTAGGCGTTTGCTATGGGGCGCAATATATTGCCAATGCTTTTGGAGGCAAAGTAGAACGATCTGAGAAGCGCGAATATGGCAAAGCACAACTCCAGAAACAAGCAAGTACCGACCCCATGCTAGAAGGCATTTCTCTCGATTCGCAAGTATGGATGTCGCATGCTGATACCATTATGCAATTGCCTGAAAATGGTGAATTATTAGCAAGTACAGAGAGTATTGATGTAGCCGCTTATAAGTTACACGGCTATGATGCTCCAGTATATGGTCTACAATTTCATCCAGAAGTAACCCATAGTTTGGAAGGCAAAAAACTGTTAGAAAACTTTGCTGTCAAAATAGCTAACTGCCGCGCTGATTGGTCGCCTGCTTCTTTTGTGGAGCAGACGGTGCAGCAACTTCGCAAGCAGCTCGGGGAGGAGCGCGTGATAGTAGGGCTTTCAGGAGGTGTAGATTCTACAGTAGCCGCTACCCTACTCCATCAAGCAATTGGTGAACGGCTGACAGGCGTTTTTGTAAATAATGGCTTGCTCCGCAAAAATGAGTTTGAGGAAGTACTAGACATTTATCGCCAGTTGAATCTAAATGTAAAAGGGATAGATGCTTCAGAAGCATTTTATAGAGCACTAGCTGGCGTGAGCGATCCTGAGCAGAAACGGAAAGTAATTGGACGCGTTTTCATAGAAGTATTTGAGGCAGAGGCAAATAAACTCAACAATATCCAATGGCTGGGTCAAGGCACCATTTATCCAGATGTGATTGAGTCCGTTTCCGTACATGGTCCTTCTGTCACTATCAAATCGCACCATAATGTAGGAGGATTACCTGAAAAATTGAACCTAAAAATAGTAGAACCGCTTCGGATGCTATTCAAGGACGAAGTACGACGAGTAGGGCGCGAATTAGGCATTCCTGAACACATCTTAGGACGGCATCCATTCCCTGGCCCAGGCTTAGGAATCCGCATTTTAGGCGATTTGACCCCCGAAAAAGTGGCGTTGCTACAAGAAGCAGACGCTATTTTTATAAATAATCTAAAAAAATATAATCTTTACAATAAAGTTTGGCAAGCTGGCACTGTATTATTACCGATTAAATCGGTAGGTGTAATGGGTGACGAACGCACTTATGAGCAGGCAGTAGCCCTGCGTTGTGTAAATTCCATAGATGGCATGACTGCCGAATGGAGTCGCTTGTCTTACGATTGCTTGGCTGCTACTTCAAGCGAGATTATTAATAATGTAAAAGGTATAAACAGAGTTGTTTATGACATCAGTACAAAACCGCCCGCTACTATTGAGTGGGAATAGCATCAGCTTATTGGTAGTCGCATTGTTTTTGTTTACTTCTTGCGATTTATTCACGCCTATTCAAACCACTCCTGGTACAAGTACCAAAGGAGGGGACGATGACGAGGAATTGGACGATATTCGTGGAGGTAGAGTATATAATCCAGATACTGGAGAATTTGAGGATGCCGAGGCAATTCTGACCGAAGAAATGGTCACTATTGATTGGGAAGAAGTACCAACCAGCGAATACGAACCTATTGGCTCAGAGCGCACCACGCCTATTGACGATGGGCCTATTGACGATGGCACGGACACCACAGGCGAAGAAAACATTGACCTACGCGAGCGTTATGATGTCGCACTACTCTTGCCTTTCTTGACGAATCGCTTCAATTCGGCAGATGAAGACATCAATAAAAACTCGAAATGGGCAATTCAGTTTTATGCAGGCTCTAGACTTGCCCTGAGCAAACTCGAAGAAGAAGGGGTGAACCTAAATGTCTCCGTCTTTGATACCGAAGCAAGTGTGTCTAAAGTGAATCAATTATTGGAACGTCCTGAGGTAAAAAGCTCTCATTTAGTAATGGGAAGCGTAGAAAAGGAATGTGCCAAACGCATCGCTAATTTTGCAAAAAATAATGAAGTGCCTTTTGTGTCACCCTATATTGCAAGTCGAGGCATTGCAGTAGAAAACCCGTTTTATATTCAAATTAAGCCTACTTTGGCTACGCATTTGGAGGTGCTAACAAAGCATATCAAGGATAATCATAAAACCCAAGATGTAGTGCTTATAAGAAGAGAAGATAATCGTGAGGCAACTATTATGCAGTATCTTCAGCAGTTAAATGCAGATTTGTCGGGTAGCGAATATGCCACACCCTTTTCAGAAGCTATCATCAATGATGAAACGGCTACTTTAGAAAATTTTGACATTCAGCCTATTCTGAAACCTAGCAAAGAAACCGTATTTGTCGTTACTTCCTGGATGGATAAATCTTTTGTGTACTCGTTCCTACAAAAAGCCTTCAATGCCATACGCGAAACGGATCATAAAATTACAGTATATGGTATGCCGCAATGGCAAGCATTCAAGGACGCAGACTATGAATACTATGAAAAATTAAATCTGCATATTAGTAGCGAACAATATATTGATAGCTATGCAGCAGAGGTGCGCGAATTTAAAAAAGCTTACTTCGACCAATATGGCACAGCTCCTACTACGGAAGCATTCAGAGGCTATGATGATATGCTGTATTTCGGTAGAATGCTGAAAAAATACGGCTTGTACTTCTATGAACATTTCAACGAGGCACAAGAAGATGCTTTCCATACCCGCTTTGAGTTAGCTCCTGTGACGCAAGTATCTACCGATGCTTTCGGGCAAGAGCAATATGGAGCAGTAGAACGCTTTGAAAATCAGTTTGTCTATATCCTAAAATTTGAAGATTATCACTTTCAGCCTTCTAGCTCTAAATAGACTGAAAATAATGGCTCTCTGGCAAATCCCGTGATAAAGCCGAAGAAAAAGAAATCACAACACTACTTTCTCGACGTTTTTGTGTTTTCTTTTTCTTCGGCCACAGAATTTGTCAGAGAACGAGAATAATAAGCCGCTTCATCTATACAGGTGAAGCGGCTTTCGTTTTTAAACCTAAACCTTTTCTTCCTTTCGTTTCGGCTTACTGCGCGGATGATAAAGCAGTATCGTTTCTCGGAGATATTCTTTATCCATGTGCGTATAGATTTCAGTAGTTGTGATGGACTCGTGCCCTAGCATATCCTGTATAGCGCGCAAATCTGCTCCCCCTTCTACCAAATGTGTAGCAAAAGAATGCCTAAAGGTATGTGGACTTACTTTCTTGATAACGCCTGCTTTCTTAGTAGCGTCTTTTACTATCTTGAATACCATCACACGCGTCAGTTGTCTTCCACGATGATTCAAAAATAAGGTATCTTCATAGTCTTTATCTATCTTTTTTAAATGCTGACGCACCCCTTGCACATAATGTTGAATTTGTATCTTTGCTTCCTCTCCAATTGGCACAATTCGCTCCCTATCATTCTTGCCAATTACTTTTACAAAACCAACATCTAGGAATATATTAGAAAGCTTTAAGCTAATTAACTCACTTACCCGCAAACCGCAGGCATATAATGTCTCCAGCATAGCTCTATTACGAGCACCATGTGTGGTACTAAGATCAACAGCATCTAAAATTTGTTGGACTTCTTCTACAGAAAGTACTTCGGGGATTTTTCGTTCCAACTTAGGTCGCTTCATGAAGGCAGTAGGATCTTCGTCAATTACGTTTTCTAGTAGTAGATATTTGTAAAACGCACGAATCCCTGAAATGATTCTCGTCTGTGAGTTAGCACTTAAACCCGACTGCCCAATCCATTCTATAAAACTCTGAAGGTGTTGTCGTTCAATAGACTCTGGTGGTAAATCTAATTGTTTCTCTTCCAAAAAAAGTACCATTTTACGTATATCACGCAAATAGGCCTCTACTGTGTTCTTAGAGAAGGAACGCTCTATCATCAAATAAGAACGATAGCCGTTAATTTGTTTATCCCAATGTTTCAAATTTGCTTGGTATTGAAAACTTATCAATTATGAATACGCCTTAAAAGCTTTTAATTGATATGCCTTTATTAAGCGAAATAGCTAATACTCGCTATTCTTATGAATATTTAAACTAATAAATAGTGAACTTAGAGAAAATTATAAATCAAGAATAATTAGGAAAAAGTTTGCGTGGGGATAACTACAAAATCATTCCTGACAATTTTTACAAGCCACAATTTTTTACTATTACTTACTAAATCTTAGTACAAAAAATGGGTAGATAAACGGGGATGTATAGTGACATCTGCGACAAGATAACAAAATAATGTCACAATAATGAAAATAAAAACAAAAAAATATTTCAACTTAACATAAAAAATCGAACAATTATTAACGTAAATAACCTAATATTAAACAATGTACACACAAGACAGAGTGCTAATTAACTAATTATGAATCAAATACTAAGGGGTGTAAATTCAATTTAGCAGAATTAATTAGATACGGTATAATTTGAAATATATTGTTGAACGTGTCCCCAAAATAAATCGTCTAGATGCAAGGTCACTTTTCCGATTTTTCCATCATTTATTTTATAATCATCTATTTGAGTAACACCAAATGTGCCTTTCGTGGAGCTGGTTAAAAATGCTTCTTTCGCAGAAAAAACCTCATCTAAAAATACTGCCCTTACTTCTACCTTATAATGATCTTTAGCCAATGCTAAGATATGTTTGCGAGTGACACCAAATAGAATATCCTTGTCAGTTGTAACAATGGTATTATCCTGTTTTACGATAAAAAAATTGGAACGAGAAGACTCTGAAACTAAACCTTTTTTATGATATAACACATCGGTTGCCCCAGCAGCTCGACGCTCTCTATCTACGATTAAGCTTGCCACATAATTAATGGTCTTCACATCCGCTATCTGACGCACATGCTCACAAGTCATCAGTTTAAAACCACTTTCAATTAGAGATTCAGGGTACACAGGAGGTTCATATCCCAATATCATTAAATTAGGCTGTTCTGGAGTATAGCCATCTGAAGAATAGCCGCCTGTGAGCAACAATTTGATGGCAAAATTGGAAATCTTATTCGCAGCTATTAGCTCATATACACGGTCTTTTAGTGCTTGTCGGCTAATTGGAATATCTAGATACATTTTTGCGGCCGAAGCCTCAAATCGGTCAAGGTAATCATCAAAAAATATAGGTGTGTTATCTCTCACTAGAAAGTAATCGAAAATACCATAGCCACGATGCAAGGATAAATCGGACACGTGCATCATAGCTTTTTCTGCAGGGGTAATAACTCCATTTATATTATAATACTTTATCATTTATTTGTTTTTCCAAGATAAAGGAGTAAGTAATAAATAAGCTATCTTAGCTCGACTTTAGCCATTTATACAAGAAAGAAGATGTACAAATGGCTAGAGTCGAGCTAAAAGCATGTTTTAAAATTTTACACCAAATCCGCAGGTGCAGTATCCAAAGTCACGCGATTGCTACTCATCAATCTTGTTTTCAAGCCGCGTGTTTTGGGCAATTCATACTCAAAAAAGTATTTAAATGCCGCTAATTTACTCCGATAGAAGCGCGCGTCAGCTTCCGACGGGCTCGCATCTAAAGCAGCTTGCGCCACAATTGCTTGCTTCAACCATTGCCAGGAAACCGTAATCAAACTGAAAAATTCTAAAAACAAAGTCGCATCCGACAAGAAGACTTCGGGTTTTTCCTTCATAGCCAATTGCATCAAGTGCATGGCTGTTTCTTGCATCGCCATTGCTGATTTGCTGAGGCTTTCTGCATAAGGCTTCAAAGCTGGCAGCTCCATTGCTTGCATAATAACTTTTTGGATTTCTTTGGAAAATAGCCGCACCGCCTTCCCATTTTGCATCAGCATCTTCCGCCCCAACAAATCCATACCATGAATCGTAGTCGTTCCTTCATAAATAGAATTGATACGAATATCTCTATAGTATTGCTCCAATGGAAAGTCATCGGTATAGCCTGCTCCACCTAGCACTTGCAAGCCTGCGCTAACTGCTTGTGTACCGAACTCCGCAGGGAAAGACTTCGCTACTGGCGTGAGCAATTCGAGCATCAAATGAGCATTATCACGCGCTTCACCCGTTTCTACTTGTTCTAAGTCGGCATAATAGCTGCATTGTGCTAAAAGACTCAGACTCCCTTCCATAATCGCCTTTTGTTGCAAGAGCATACGACGCACATCAGCATGCTCAATAATAAGTACTGGTGGTGCACTAGCATCTTTATTGGATGGGTGTCGTCCTTGCGGACGTTCATTGGCATATTTCAGTGAGGCATAATAAGCTGCCGAAGCCACCCCTGTGGAAAGTAAGCCTGTAGCAATACGCGCTTCATTCATCATGCGGAACATATACTTCAAGCCGCTATGCTCTTCGCCTACTATCCAACCACGACAATCATCTTGTTCCCCAAACATAAGGTGGGCAGCCACGTAGTTTTTTTGTCCCATTTTGCCATAAATACCTGCTGTAGTTACGTCATTAGAAACAAATTTGCCATTCTCTTCACGATATTTTGGCACTACAAACAAAGAAATTCCCTTTGTGCCAGCAGGTGCACCATCCACTTTTGCCAAAGTTAGGTGTACCACATTTTCGATCCCCTCATAATCACCACCAGAAATGTATATTTTTTGCCCTTTTATCTGATAATAGCCTTCATCAGTTGGGCTGGCAGAAGAAGTAATATCCGTGAGTGAACTACCTGCTTGCGGTTCGGTAAGTGCCATCGTGCCTTGCCATTCCCCCGAATACATTTTTGGAATATAATATTCGTTCAATGCCTCTGAGCCAAAAGCACGAATCAAGCCAGCCGCCCCTTGCGTCAAGAAAGGATAAGCGGCCGCATTTCCATTAGCTGCATACATGAGGTAATTTGCCATAGATAGCAAGAGAAAAGGAGCTTGTTGCCCGTTCACTTCGTAGTCATCATAAGCACCTATCCAGCCACCTTCTGCCATTGCTTTAATAGCTTCTAACAAGCCCGGATGTACTTTTACTTCACCTGATTCGCTATCATAATAGGCTTTTTTCTTATCCATTTCCCGCACGGTGGGGTAGAGATGATTGTCTGATAACTGCTTGGCTGCATCTACCATCATATCGAAAGCTGCTTTGTCGTAATCTTGATAGCGGTCATAGTTTGTCAATTTCGAGATTTGAAAAACTTCGTGGAGTATAAACTGTACATTTCGAGTACTTGCGTATTGTTCTAGCATTGATTTCGTATTTTAGGAGTAAACATACAGCTTTTAGCGGAAATTCGCTACATAGAATTTGATTCTAACTTAATATATGCATAAAGCATAATTACGTTAATATTACTAGGAGGAATTGTTTTGTGACATTTGTTTATTCATTTCAATTTCATTACTGAAAGTCATTGTTAAAACAATGACAAAATACTTTTTTACCTAAAAACAAATAAAAAAGTCAAATTTTAACTAAAAAAATAAAGATAAATATACAAGCCTTAAAATCTCTTTTGGGTTAAAAGATAACAATATAAACATTTGTAAAACAAATAATTAACTCATTATATTGTTATTTTTTATTTCTGCAAAACACACGAATAGCATAAGTTTTAACACTTTTAAAAGAGTAAACAATGACTTTTTAATATTGGCGTTAATACAATATACAACTAGCTTTGTAGTGTAATCGGTTGAAATGTATCACTTACTTTCATTTTTAAAATTTTAAAATTACCGTATTATGTTTTTAAACATCCATTTTCAAGCTGGAACTGCACTCTGTATACACTGATTCTGAAGATTATAAGAGTCACTTTGAGACCAATACACCCAACACAATAGTGTTAAACACATACAACTAGCATTGTAAAACAAGTTAAATTTTTATTCCGCGATGTAGTGCTTGCTTGCTGGGACTTTTCTGTACCTTGGCGAGTAGTATTAAGTAAATGTAAACTCACTCGTACTATGTCGCGGATTGTAATTATCTCTAATCGCCTGCCTATCACAATAAAAAAAGAGCGTAACGAACTCATTTATTATCCAAGTGCAGGTGGCTTGGCTACAGGTCTAAATTCATTGGACAGTTCACTGGATAAAATTTGGATAGGCTGGCCTGGGCAAATTGAGCAAGAACAAGAACAAAGAGCAGTACAAAACGATCTCAAAAAGCGTGGTTTAGTCCCTGTTTTTTTGACAACAGAAGATGTGGAACTCTATTATGAAGGTTTTAGCAATAAAGTCATCTGGCCGCATTTTCACTATTTTACCCAATATACTACGTATCGCGACGACTATTGGGAGGCATATCAAAGCGTCAATCGAAAATTTGCGGATGTGGTCATTCCTCAATTGCAAGATGATGACATTGTGTGGGTGCATGACTACCAACTCATGCTCTTGCCTGCTATGATACGAGCAGCTTTTCCAAAAATTTCGATTGGCTTTTTCTTACATATTCCGTTTCCTTCGTATGAAATTTTTCGAATTCTTCCCTGGCGTGAAGAAATTCTAGATGGCTTGCTTGGTGCTGACCAAATTGGTTTTCATACCTTCAACTATATGCGGCACTTCTTAAGTGCTGCTTATCGTATTTCAGGCTATGAGCATAATTTTGGCAAACTCAAAGTAGGCAATCGCATGGTGAATGTAGATGTGTTTCCCATGGGCATTGACTACGAAAAATATGCACATCCGCAACTTGATGATAGTAGCATGACAGAGGATGTGAAATATATCGAAGCTCTTGCAAAAGATCGCCGCCTGATTATCTCTATCGATCGTCTAGATTATACCAAAGGCATTCCGCAGCGTGTGAAGGCCTTCGCACAATTCGTACGCAATCATCCTGAGTATCATCGCAAAGTAAGTTTGGTGATGATTGTCGTGCCTAGTCGAGCAAATGTAGACCAGTATAAAGAACTGAAACAAGAAGTGGATACCCTTGCGGGGGAATTGAATAGTACCTATGGTTCGTTTGTATGGACACCTATTAAATATTTCTATCGCTCCTTGAATTTCCGTGAGCTAACTACCCTTTATCGCCTAGCGGATGTGGCAATGATTACGCCCCTGCGCGATGGGATGAACTTGGTAGCGAAAGAATATATTGCCAGCAAAGAAGATAATAAGAAAGGTGTACTGATACTAAGTGAAATGGCAGGCGCGTCGAATGAGCTTTTAGAGGCGATTCTTATTAATCCTCAGGATATGAATGAGATTGAGTCGGCCTTAGTACAAGCACTAGAAATGCCACTTGATGAGCAGCAGGAACGCTTGGAATATATGCAAGAAAAATTGAAGAAATATAATGTCCGACACTGGGCAAATACATTTATGAACGAACAACGAAAGCTTATGGAGTCGCAATCTGTTACTAGAACGAACATACTGAATGAAGAAGAGCAGACGAAACTAGTCAAGGCTTATAAAACCGCTAAAAAACGACTTGTGGTGCTAGATTATGACGGCACTTTGATGAACTTTGACCCCGACCCGCAAGCTGTAGTGCCCGATGAACAATTGGTAAAAATGCTTACTAGTTTACAAAATGACACTCAAAATAGCTTGGTAGTGAGTAGCGGACGCGATAAAGCGACCTTGCAAGAATGGCTTGGTCCAATAGGCATGGACTTCGCAGCAGAACATGGTGTATGGATGAAACGTGGTGGAAATTGGCAGAAGCCACCTGGACTTACTGCTGCATGGAAACCGCAAATACGAAGCGTACTTGAAAATTTAGTAGAACGTACGCCAGGCTCTTTTATAGAAGAAAAACAATACTCCATCGCTTGGCATTACCGCCGCATTGATAAGGATTTGGGAGAAAAACGCGTGCGAGAGTTCCGTGATGTATTGCGCTACTTGACGGCTAATTTAGATTTACAAGTATTGGAGGGTAATAAAGTAGTAGAAATCAAGAATGCTGGTGTGAATAAAGGTAAGGCAATTCTAAACTGGCTAAACGATGCAGACTATGATTTCATTATAGCCATTGGCGACGACCATACGGATGAGGACACCTTCCGTGCGATGCCTGATAAAGCATATACGATAAAAGTGGGTTTGATGAAGACGGATGCCCGTTTCAATTTATTAAGTGTGGAACAAGTTAGAGATTTATTAGAAAAACTAGTAGCCTAAATATTTCGTCCACGGAAATTTGTCAGAGAACGAAACCTTTTATCCGAACGTCTGTTTATAGCAAAATTGTAGACAGATGTTCGGACTATTTAAAAAGAAAGACCCTATCAAAAAACTGGAAGAACAACGTGCAAGACTACTAGAAGAAGCCATGCACATACAGCGTAGTGGCGACCTTAGAGCCTACGCTAAAAAAATCGCAGAAGCAGAAGAACTAGAACAAAAGATAGAAGCGATGAGCGCGAGTACTTAGGTCAAGCCTCTACGATTCATTTCTTGCATCACCAAGCCATATTCGCGGCTCATGTCACCTGTAATAGAGGTATTTTCTTCTGCACGACGTACTAGATAAGGCAGCACTTCTCGTACAGGGCCATATACCAAATATTTTGCCACATTATAACCCGCCTTTGCTAGGTTGAAGGTCAAATGATCGCTCATGCCATAAAGCTGACAAAAATTGAGATGTGGATGCGTTTTTGACAACCCTTTATCGGCAATAAGTTGCGCTTGTAATCGCTGACTTTCTTGATTATGCGAAGCATTACAAGAAGCAATCGTTTCGTAATTATTTACACAGTACTGAACAGCTAAATTGAAATCATTATCAGTAGAAGCCTTATCTGGTTGAATCGGCGATTTATAGCCCATTTCTTCGGCACGGTCGCGTTCCTTTTCCATATATGCGCCACGCACTAATTTTGCACCTAATAAGTAACCACCCGCCTTAGCGCGCTCATGTGAGGCTTTAAGGAAATTCAACCTATCCCAGCGATACATTTGGAAGGTATTATACACTACGCCACGCTCTTTATTGTAGCGGGCCATCATCGGTTCTACGAGCTGGTCAATTGCATCCTGAATCCAACTTTCTTCCGCATCGAAGAAGAGTGCAACGCCTTTTTCGCGCGCTACATAGCAGACCGAGTCCAAGCGTTTCAGCACGTTTTTATGTTCTTGTGCCTCACTTTCGGTGAGTTCGCGTCCTTCATTTATAGCCTCCAATAGTCCGAAACGTGCCAAACCTGTCAATTTTGCACTCACCACAGGCACACTGGCGTTCGTAGCGGCAAACTCCACTCCGCGTATGATTTCATTCATGGTACTATTGAAATCCTCTTCGGTTTCCTTTGCTTCTACGCCATAATCTAAAACGGTAAGTACCTTATGCGACCACAATCTGTCAATAGATGTTTGACTTTCAAGAAGCGTCCGACCACCACAAAACTGTTCAAATATAGTACCACGTACTGCCGATTCTGCAAAAGGCAGATTCCACTCTACTGCTTTTAGTCCAAGGGCTGTGCCTACATCTACTAGCCAGGGCTTATTCATCATGCCGAATAGCCATGCCATTTTCTTAAGTTCTTTGTCCGACTTATGGGCAAAGGCAATTTGCGTATCCGAAAAATCTATAGATACAGACTTCATATCGTACATGGATTTTATTTCTTCTAGTAGTTTAGATTTGGGTTGCTCTTCTACAGGTTTGCCTAGTTTTTTCATATTGAGATAAAAAATGTGAGATATGAGATGTTCTGATATCCCGATTTCATAATCTTATCTATTCCAAATTGACCATGATTTTTCGGCTTGTAAATATAACATTTCTAAGCCATTCATAGTCTTTGCTCCTTGTTCAGAAGCTTGCTTCAAAAATAGACTTATTGCTGGATTATACACTAAATCATAGCAATAATGTTGTTCTCCGATACAGTCATACGGCAAATCAGGTGCGGCATCCACATTAGGGAATGTGCCAAGTGGTGTCGTATTAATGATAAGTTGATGGCTTTTTACTATTCCTTCGTCTAAAGCGGCATAAATTAAATCCCCCTTACTTTCGCTTCTGGATACTAACTTATGGTTTATGTCTAGTTTATTTAATACATACACGACTGCCTTTGCTGCGCCACCTGTACCTAATATCAAAGCATTCAAACTCGACAATTCTTCCTCCGATTTATCTAATAACTTCCGCAAGGAACGCTCAAAACCAAACACATCTGTATTGTAACCTATCAATTTTCCTGCTTCAAATTTAATTGTATTTACTGCTCCTACTGCTGCTGCCTCCTCTTCTACTTCATCTAAATAAGGAAAAATAGCTTGTTTGTAAGGAATAGTTACGTTCAAGCCTGTCAATTCGGATTGTGTTTGTATCAAAGTAGGAAAATCCTCTATCTGCTCCAATGGAAAGAGTTCGTAAGTCGCGCCCTTAATTTGTTCTACTTCAAATTTAGTAGAAAAATGACGTTTAGAAAAAGAATGCGACAAAGGATAACCGATAAGACCGTATAGTTTCATAAAATGGCAATTATGCTTGATACAAATGTGAGACTAGAATTAGCATGTTTTACATATAAAGCACTCACATTTCCTAGTCTCCTATTTACCTAACCGCTCTAATACAAAGACCAATGCAAAGCCCAAAATAGCTGTCACAATTGCACCAATCATGTAATTGGTATCGCCTGTAATAGTGGTAAAATTGCTAGGACTGACATTATTTTCTACGAGTAGTTTTATTTCCTCTCCCTTTTGGACGGCAGTTTGGTAGAGTTCGTAACTATTTTCTTGTAAAATATATTCGTCCGCTTCATTTTCTACCAGCCATTGTTGCGGTATCCGCCAAGGCCATATCTTATTCAGCGAACCAATCATAAAGCCTGTGAGTAGAGCTAAAGTAGGATTTTTATAATGCTTAAATGTCCACGAGAGTATACGCGAAAAGGTCACTAATCCAACAGCACATCCTAGGGCAAATACCACTAAAATGATTAAGCTATCGCTATTAAAAGTGGTTAGCGCATCTTTGGCAGTAGGAATAATAAACGTATACATTCCCATCAATAACAAAATGAAACTACCTGATATACCTGGTAATAATAATGCAGAAATAGCGATAGCTCCTGAAATAAACACAAACCACAGAGCTTCATTGCCTTGTGCAGGTACAGCAATCGTAATATAATAGGCTATTGCTGCGCCAATAATTAGTGCAATAATCTCCACTATACGCCAATTGGTTACTTGTCGGCCGATATAGAGTGCCGAAGCAACAATGAGCCCAAAGAAGAAGGCCCAAAGCAGAATAGGGTAATTTTCTAAGAGGTGCGAAATACCAAATACGCCTACTACTAGCCCTACTAGCATGCCACCCACTAAAGCCATTAGAAAATTACCATCTATGGCTTGCCATACTCCTTTTACTCCATCGGCACGAAATGCGTTTATAGCCTGCGGCCCGACCGATTTAATAGCATTAATTAGACGTTCGTAAATACCTGTAATGAAGGCAATCGTACCTCCAGACACGCCAGGAACTACTTCTGCCATGCCCATTGCCATTCCTTTCAATGCAATAAATAGTGTCTGTTTCATGGCGGCAAAGGTAGTATTTGTTTGTAGCTTATGATACAAAGTATATAAAATTCTGTAATGTCACATTTTT